>NZ_JAXIVS010000020.1 GCF_034259325.1 Hyalangium ruber
TGGCGGTGAGGACGCGCGAGCCATCCGGAGAGAAGGCCGCGCTCACGACTCTGCCTTCATGCCCCTTGAGGGTGGCCAGCAGCTGACCCGAGCGGCTGTCCCACAGGCGCGCAGTGCGGTCTTTGCTGGCGGTGAGAACGCGCGAGCCATCCGGAGAGAAGGCCGCGCTCCAGACACTGTCCTCATGCCCCTTGAGGGTGGCCAGCAGCTGACCCGAGCGGCTGTCCCACAGGCGCGCGGTGCGGTCGTCGCTGGCGGTGAGAACGCGCGAGCCGTCCGGAGAGAAGGCCGCGCTCCAGACACTGTCCTCATGCCCTACGAGAGGCACCGAGTATCTGAGATCCGAGATGCCCCGGGTGATGCCCAGGAACGCCTCCTGTGGCTCAGGAGCCTGAAGGCGCTTGGCGATGACGAGCGTGGAGAGGGCTGCCTCGAGCCCCGCTGCGCCAGCACCTTGTTGCTGACCCAGTGCCGCCGAGAGCCGTGCTGTTGCCTTCATGAGCGAGTCCGAGGCCTCGCGACTTTGCCGCTCCGCTTGCTCCGCTCGCTGTTGTGCCTCCACGGCCTCGATGTTCTTTCGATACAGCACCACCACCAGGATCACCAGCACCAGCAAAGCTGTGCCCAAGACGCCTACCAGCGCTCGGCGAGAGCGGGTCTGCGCCGCCAGCTCCCGGGAGGCTTCGAGGAACTCTCGCTCCTCACGGGTCAAGTCGTCACGGTCGCGGGCCCATTCCTGCGCCTGATCCAGAAGCGCTCCCCGCAGCAGCAGGTCCTGCGATCGGCCTCGCGCCAGCCACTCGTCGAGTGGTGCCGCGACGATCCGATCCACCTCCCTCGCACGGACCCAGGCCTCATTGAACACCGTCGCGAAGATGAGGTTGCGAACCTTCAACCACCGGCCTTCACCCGCCCGCCGCTCCGCCACCATGCCCGTGAGGCGGAACTCCTGCTGCACCGGATCGCTGCCCACCGCGGCGACGGCTTCACCTGCCAGCAGCCGCCGATAGAGCCTCAGCATCTTCGGGATCTGCTCGCCACGCTTCCCGCGCGAGAAGCGATCCTCCGCGTAGCGCAGGTTGGGTTCCTCTTGCCGGCCGCTCTCCAGGAAGAGCCGCCTCACGCATTCGTCTACCCGCGCCTTCGCGGACGTCTCGCCATGGGGGCTCGCCTTCTCCGTGGCCAGCGCATTGGCCACCTTCAAGGTCATGTAGGGGTGCCCGTCAGTCCATGCCAGGATGCCCTCGAGCAGAGGACGTGGCGCGGAGCCCAGCCCGGCCAGCCCCGGCAGCAGCCGCTCCGCCTCGGAGACAGTGAAGTCCTCCAGGTGGATGGCGCGGCCAATGTTGAAGGGAGTGCGCGCCTCATCCCTCATCAAGTCCCCAGGCGCGGCGACGCCGAGCAGACAGAAGCCGAGCCGCTCGAGCTCCGGGGCTTCCTCGCGCTTCTCATGCATGGCCCGGATCGAGGCGAAGAAGTCGTCGGCGACGTCCGCCACCGACAGGATCGAGTCGATCTCGTCGAGGAAGATCACCACGGGGGCCTTCACCTGCTCGAGCACGATCTGGTGGCAAAAGCGGGTCCAGCGCGACGGCAGGGAGTCCTTCGCGTGGGCCTCCCAGAAGTCCTCCACGTACTCCTCGAGATCCAGCCCCTCGGCCACGATGCGCACCAGGCTGTAGAACCACTGCTCCGCCGTGGCGTGACTGCCAATCTCGTTGAGATCCACGGCCACACAGCGAGTCCCCGCGGCGCTCAGCTTCTTCCGAGTCCGCACCGCGAGGCTCGTCTTGCCAATCTGTCGCGGCGCGAGCACGTAGCAGAACTCGCCTCGCAGCAGGGCCTCGGGCAACTCCTCGTCCGCGGGACGCTCGATGTAGAGCATCTCCTCGCGGACAAAGCCTCCCGCCTGGAAAGCGGCGGTCACTGAGAGGCGCTCCTACCCAGCACTCGAGCGAAGAACTCCCGGTGCAGGGTACACGTCGGCTCGAGCCCTCCATCCACGGTCCTCCGCACCAGCCAAGCCTTCTTCAGCAGATCCTCCTGAGCGGGGGACACGGCCGTGGTGGGATCGCGCAGCACCGCCTTCAACACCGGTCCAAGCTTCTCCCGCTCCACGAAGTGTCCCAGGGAGAGCAGGTAGGCCTCGAAGACCTCGGAGGTTGGCTCCAGCGGCAGCGCTCCCCTCCCACCACTCGCCATGGCCGCGGCGAAGAGCGCCCGGCGCACCAGGTAGGGGTGCCCTCCCGCGAGGGCGTAGAGCCCCTCGAGCTGGGTCGCCTGGAGCTGAAGCCCGTGTCGCTGCGTGAGCTGGCCCACGTCCTCCTGGGACAGGGGCGGGAGCACCACCGGATCGCTGAGGTTGAAGGGAGACTGGTTCGTGTCCTGGATGATCCGCGACGGCGTGGTGGACACGGCCATCAGCAGGCGCAGCTGGTCCCAGGGAGGGGAGGACTTCTGCATCCAGGAGCGCAGGCCACCGAAGAAGCTGCCCGCGTACGCGCGCCCGAGGATGGCGTCCGTGGAGTCAATGGCCAGCAGGACAGGGTTGCCACCTCCCAGCGCATGCTTCTTCAACATCGTCCCCAGCCGCATCATCTCACTGGCCCTGCCCTTGCCCGTCTCATGGGTGGCGAGCCAGGACTCATCGCCATTGAGTTCCTCCATGAGCGTGTACGCCAGCTGGTCGGTCAGCTCTGTCAGGGAGGCGAGCCCGTCGAACTCCAGCAGGTTGATGCGCGCCACGGAGCCTTTGGGCCACTTCTGCCGCCACGCGCTCACGAGATGGTCGAGCAGCCAGCTCTTACCCGACTGCCGAGGTCCATAGAGCACAGCGGGGGAGCCGGGCCGCTCCAGATACGCCAAGGCCAACCTTTCACACTCGGGCCGAGGCACGTACCACTCCTGGCTGTACGCGGCACCGGGCGCCTGGGCCGGGAGGGCAGCCACGGGGGCCGGTACCTCTCCTTGGAGAAAGCGCAGCACCTCGCGCCCAGGCGTGGCGAACACCAGCCCCAGCTCGGCCGCGGGGCGCTCGGCATCTCCTTCAATGAGGACGCGCCCCAGGTGGCCCACGACGGCGCCGTCCACGACCACGGGGCTCCCCGAGTAGCCATGCATCAAGGCTCCCCGGCCCGCGGCGACCATGTCGGAGTACAGCACGAGAGCGGAGGCGCCGCGTTTGTCGCGGCCCACGGGATCATGCACGACTCCCTGGAGCAGCAAGGGGTTGCCTCCCATCGTCTTCGGGAAGCCCACCAGCGCGAAGGGGCGGTTGCGCGCCACCTCCGCCATGACTCGCAGGGGCGTGAGGGACGGGGCACCCTGAGGCAGTCGCAGGAGCGCCACATCCGTGCTGGCATCCACACGCTCGAGGTGGGCTGGGTGGGAGGAGCCATCCGCGAGGGAGAGGAGGACCTGGCCGTCCTTCTTCACCCGCCGGACGACGTGCTCGCAGGTGACGACCTTGTCGGGGGTGACGAAGTAGCCCGTGCCCACGCTCCCGTCTTCGCAGGTGACCTTCACGCAGGCGGCACGGAGGGCTGCGAGGTCATCACCCTGAGTCACTGGTAGAGCACCCTGCCCGGTTGCCATGCGGGTGAGCATGGCATGGAAAGCGGGCCTTCTTCCAAGTGTACCGAGGGGGCTGCCCCTGCCCTCTCAGCAGGCGGGGAGACTAGCGCCCCATCGACAGATTGCCGCCGCTCCCAAGCAGAGCAACTCGCCGCTCTCAAGCGCGTTCCCTCTGAAGACATCGCCATCGTCACGTACAAGGACGCTCACGACGTCTCCGCTGATGAACGCGTCCCGTTCTACTTCAGCTCGACCCCGACGATGCCCGTGTAGCTCTGGGTCATCTTCGCTTCCTCGGAGTCGACCGTGAAGTTGAGCTCCGTCCACTCCTTTCCATCCGGCGAGGTCCAGTAGGTATTGGCCCCCTGCCCCACCATCCACCACTGGCCACCGATCCAGGCAATGTCTTGCGGAGTGGCGCGGGTGTACTTCGTCAACTGGGTCCACTTCTCTCCGTCCGGGGAGCTGAGGAAGTTGCCGTACGTCGACGCGGTGATGAAGCCCTGCGGCCCCACGCCCAGCGCCCACTTGTCGCCAGCCGCCTTGAGCGCGCGGAGCTCCTTCCAGGTCTGCGCGCCATCCTTCGACAAGAAGGCCCGGTTTCCCGAGACGACGATGGCATCTCCGTGCTGCCGGATGCGCTTGGCGGACTTCGTGCAGTCCTCCGGCTCGAGGTCCTCGACCTTGCCGAACGTCGCACCTTGCTCCGTCGGGATGATCTCCAGGACGCGGTGGCAGTACCCCACGGCCAGGAACTTCCCGTTCACGAAGGCCACGTCGGTGTAGTTCATGCGGCCGGGGGCGAGCCCCTTGGAGTTCTGCTCGAACCACGTGCTCATGGCATCCATCTTGGCGATGTCCGGCTCGCCCTTGTCATTGGCCCAGGAGGCGACCCACGTCTGCGCGTCCTTGGAGACGATGATGTCGGTCTTGTCTCCCACGGCGACGTACCAGCCGTTCCCGTACGCGACGGAGTGGAGTTCATGGAGCCGGGCCGCCTTCGGGAGCTCCACCTGCTTCCAGTTCTCGCCGTCCGGTGACGTGAGGATGCCGGCCCTGCCGACGGCCACGAACAGCTTCGTCTCGGGAACGTAGATGACGTTCTCGACGCTGGCGCCTTCCTTGTCCTTGTACCAGACCTCCTTGAACGTCTTGCCCCCGTCCCGCGAGAGGCCGATGGCACCCCGGAGGTTGGTGATCCCGGGATAGCCGACCCCCACGATGATCAGCTTGGGCGCGGGAGCCGCCTTCACCTTGGCAGGCTCCTTCGCAAAGCCCGTTGCAGCCATGGAGAGCAGCGCAGCGACGATCAACCGTTTCATGTGGAGCCCCTGGGAACAGCGGATGCCGAGGAACGGACTTTCCGTGAAGCCAGGTCATACTCACGGAGCTTTCCCCGCCGCAAGGCCTAGAAGAGATTCGTCTCCGTCACCGGCTCCGTCCCTTGGGAAGGCGATCTGCGCCGGCGTGGCCTGCTTCTTCGCAGTTCACCACCGCCCCGGAGCCATCCACCGCCAGCGAGAACACCGCGCCGCCGGCCATGCCCACCGCACCCGTGAGGCTGGAGACCTGCACGGGCGAGGACCGCCACGTACTACTGGAGGTCGCTTCGGGGGACGCTGACGTTCAAAGCTTCCGTACGGGCTGGCGGATCAGGGTCTTGAGCTTCTTGGCGGGGGTCTTCCGAGGATCGCTGAGATAGACTTCGTGGTGGCGCCCGGCGAAGCCATACCCGCCTTGGGGCATGAGCTCGTCGTGCAGCCTGGCCAGCAGCGGTCCTTCCTCATCGTAGCTGCCGACGTGGAGCGCCTGGAGGCATAGCCCTTCGTGCAGTGTCTCGAGCCGGAGGGCTGCGGAGCGCTCGCCCAACTTGGACGCGCTCCGGGCCTGGGCTTCCTGAAACGTCTCCTCGTCCACGAAGTCAGGGACCATGATCATCAGGGTCCAGTCCCACTCGTCCTTGCGCCTCGCGGTGAAACTTTCGGGGTTCGGGGCTGACCAGAGGCCTTCCAGAGGCGACACGACGAAGTCGCGCCCCTTGGCCTTGCAGAGGAACTTGGCAGCGTAGGCGGTCGCATAAAGGCTCTCGACGGCGCGCCTGTATTCTGGAGCGGAGTTCGGATCGCCGTGCCCGTCCACCATGAAGTAGACGACCGGAGGCGCCTGGATCGGCACGAAACGATTGAGGGGAGCCGAGAACAGCGCCTTCCGTGCCTTCTTGAGGTCGAGCTTCTCCATCTGCTGCTCCCCTTGCATGAAGCCAGGGAGGGTGCCGGGTTTCCAGCAGCCCTCCCAGCCTCGTGCTGAGCGATCAAATCGCTTCGCAGATGGTCGCGTTCGGGGTCGACGTACTCGCGCAAGCGCTGGTGGACGTACGGCTCTGGACGCGGAAGCCGGTGGCACAGTTCGCGGACGAGCCGCACTCGGTATACGTCAGGCCCGGGCTCGGCGCGGGCACGGGGACGCACGTCGTCTGGTTGGCAGCCGTGGAGGTATTCCACGGAGGGCTCACGCAACCCGCCGCGTAGCCTTGGGAAGCCCCATAATAACCCAGGGGGCAGGTGCCCACGTAGCACGGATAGATGGTTCCCGTGATGGGCGACGTGGCCGTACACGTGCGGCCCGACCAGCTCAGCGCGCAGTTATTGTTGGGATCACACGAGCTATCGCAATAGTAGCCCGAGGTGACGGTGCCCGTGGGACAGGCGCCACACTGAGCGCCGGTGACCGTGCCCAGCTCCATCTCCTCCTCCGGAGCTACCGCCACTCCACAGCCAACCGACAGTCCAAACACCACCAGCACAAGCAGCTTCTTCATGGTTTGATTCCTCCAAGGTCGTGATGCAGCCGCGCAACCTAATCCGTTGAGCATTGCACGAGCAACGCGCTTCCCAGTCACTCCCTGGCAAGCGGGGCATCACGCCAAGCGCTCGATGCGTTCAGGTCCGTTCCACCCGCTACGGGGTGTGCGGTGAGGCGCAGAGCATCCGCAGGATCCCCCGCCTCTGCAGCGAATCAGTCCAAAAGGTTCGCCAAGCCTGCGTACGTGTTGGGCCCGGGGATGCCATCGATCGGGCCCGAGTAACCGCCCCGGCTCGCCAGGGACTGAAGCGTCTTGTAGGTGTGGGTTCCCGGAACCCCATCGATGGGCCCCGTGTATCCGGCGCCGCTCAGGAAGGTCTGGAGGCCCCTCCACGAGTTCACCCCCATCGCCCCGTCGATGGGGCCCATGTACCCGCCCAGACGCGCCACCCGCTGGAGCGCCGCGTACGAGTGGGTTCCCATGACTCCATCGATGGGGCCCGTGTAGCCAAAGCCTCGCAACACCGTCTGCACGCCCTTCCAGGAGTTGGTTCCCATCACCCCGTCGATGGGGCCCGTATAGCCGCCCTTGGCCGCGAAGCGCTGAACCCCCTTCCACGAGTTGGTTCCCATGACGCCATCCACTGGCCCCGAGTAGCCGTAGCCGCCGAGGACCTGCTGGACACCCTTCCACGTATTCGTGCCGGGAACACCATCCACGACACCGGTGTACCCGCCCGCTCGAGCCACCCGCTGCAGCGTCACCCCCTGACTGTTCGTGACGGGAGGCACACCGCCGCCCGTCCCGTTCAGGTACGCCTGGAGCCCGTTATAGGTATTGGGCCCGGGGATGCCATCGATGGGGCCCGTGTAGCCTCCATCCTGAGCAAGCAATTGCAATCCCTTGTAGGTGTTGAGGCCTGGGACGCCATCGACGGGTCCGTCGTAGTACCCCAGCTCCCGAAGGATCTTCTGCACGCCAATCCAGGTATTGACGCCCGGGACGCCATCCACGGGGCCCGTGTAGCCACCGCGCTGAGCCAGCTTCTGCAGGATGATTCCCTGCTCGATCGTGATGGCGGGAGGCGTACCGCCACCCGAGCCACTCCCGGGGATGGCCGTCGGTGGCGGAGGCGTCGCGCCATCCGGCGGCTGGGACAGGCCGGTGAACGCGGACAGCTTCGCCACGTTCAAATCGAGGGGAATGCCATTCTGGTTGCCGGACGAGGTGTACTGATGAATCTCCCACGTCGGAAAGGCCGAACCGATCGTCGGATTGCCCGGCGTGCCCGTGTAGTGGGCGATCCACAGCTTCGAGCCCACGGCCTTCGTCTGGGTCCAGGTGTTGGACGTGAGCAGACTCGAATAGGTGTACAGAAACGGGGCCTTCCCCAGGCGACTCTTGACGGCCTGCATGAAGGTCGCGGTCATCGCGTCGTTCCAGAAGATGCCCGCGTCGATCGCCTCGTTATCGAGCACCAGGAGGTCCCCCGGCCGATGGTCATACAGGTGATCGACGAAGTACTGGGCATCCGCCGCGGGGTTGGTTGAGCCCGCCACCCAGTAGTGCCCGACGATCAGCCCGGCCGCGCGAGCACGGGCGACCTGCTGGGCATAGTATGGCGCGACGTAGATAGGAGAGACATTGGAGCCGCCCGCCTTGACGATCGCGAACTGATAGCCGGCACTGCGAATGGCGTCGAAGTCCAGGTCACGCTGGGTCGTGCCGACATCGATGCCATAGACACCGCTCATTCCTGTCGGCGGGGAGGGCTCGGGGCTCTGGGCCAGCCAGTGGGTGAGGCCCAGATAGGTGTACGGCCCCGGGTATCCATCCACGGGTCCCGTGTACCCTCCCAGCTGTGCGAGCCGCTGGACACCCTTCCACGTATTCTCACCCGGGATGCCGTCGATGGGGCCGGAGTAGTAGCCACGATTCGTGATGACGGTCTGGACGCCCTTCCACGTGTTGGTCCCCGGTACGCCGTCCACCGGGCCCGTGTAGCCACCCCGCTGGGCCACGCGCTGGAGCGTCTTCCCGTCCTCGATGCTGATCTGGATTCCGCCGGAACCCCCACCAGGGGCGGTACCTCCACCACTTCCGGTGCCGAGAACGTTGCGGATCAGGGGAGCGGGATCGCTGACGTTCTCGCCGAACGCACAGAGATTGGTGCTGCCTCGGGTCATGTGGAGGTGCGGCCCGCTCCACGCCGACCCATGATCATCCCCGGAGCCGGCCACATAGGCGATGATCTCCCCCTGCTGGACGTAGGCGCCCACGGAGACGCGTGTACGGATGACGTGGGCGTACCCGGAGAAGTCGCCCGGCGCGGACTCGATGGCGATGGTGTGTCCCACGATGGAGGAGTACTGGACGCGGCGGACGAAGCCCGAGCGCAACGCGGGAATCCCCTGACCGGCCGCCGCGGCGATATCGAGCCCCCGGTGGCCAGCGGGGCCGTAATAGGGGCCCGTGACTCCGAAACGGCTGGTCCACCGTGCTTCCGCGTAGAACGCCTGCACGCTGGCTGGAGCGAGCGCCCCTTGTGTGGTGGCCGTATCGAGGCTCCCACCCTGCGGCCCCTCCGGGTCCATCCCACCACAGCCCGTGAGGAGCGCCATGCTCCACACCAACGTCACCGCGGTCGACAAGGCATACCGGAACAGACTTCTGGAGGTGGACCTGTTGCTCATACGTCTCCTGGGAGTTGAAACAAGGGCCCTGGAATTGTCGTGGCGCCTCTCACTGAGTTGCTCCGGATTTCCCAAACTCTGGGGAATCGAGACCACTGCCTTCGGGTGCGCGGCGCTATCCGAGGCACGCGTGCGAGTTCATCCTTCTGTGGCTCTCCCGCCAGATGACGCCTACGCTTCCCATGGAGGCAGGCATGTCGGCACGAGACGCATACATCACCATCCACAACAACACCGGCTACACGTTGACGAATCTCAAGACCCCGGATCCAACGGACGGTGTCTTCACCAGCAAGCCGGCCAGCAGCATCAGCCACGGAAGCTCCAGCAAGTTCGAGGTCTCCAAGTCAAGTGACGCCTCGGACCATGGCCCGGAGGGCTACCTCACCTACCAGTTCGTATCTCAGGGCGTCACCTACACGGTGCAGGTGAATTGGAACTTCCCCAACAACAACGCCACGGGGGCGACCTACTGGATCAGCGGGGACAGCCGGGTCCAAAGCCCGTCATCCACGGTGAACCACGATGTGGGGGATCACACGCAGAACATCGACGCCTACGTCGAGTTCAACGCCTCCCCGATGAACAACTGGGACGTCGTGCTCGCGATGACCCAGACCACGCTGAACAACCAGATCCTGTACCTGTTCCAGAACGGCTACCTGAACAAGGCTATCAGCGAGACCACTTCGAGCGGCACACTGCAGATCGACACCCTGAACGCGCCCTCGGTGCAGATCACCCAGACGGCCAACACCGTCACGCTGACGCTGCCCGTGCGCAAGGGGAGTGTGACGCCCAGCGGGTCCTCCAGCACGGATCTCGGAGGCTACACCCTCACCGTGACCGCGAAGGTCAGCGCGCTCACGCTGAGCTCGGCCGGCCAGGTGCTGATGCCCGAGGAGGCCGCGGCCCAGGTCGCCCAATATCAAGGGGTCGGACTGTCGGTGCTGGCGCTCTTCATCGATCTGCAGCAGGCCAGCCCCACCGGGCTGAGCATCACCAAGGGCAGCACGGCCATCACGGACAGCAGCGTGCTCCACACCGTCGCCGCCGGGCTCGCGGCCTGGGGCGCCTCGAGCGCAGACAGCCGGTGGGCGCTGAGCCTCCTGGGCAGCTCGCCGCATCCCACCCCCGCGCAGAGCCCGCTGCCAGGGCTGATCCCCACCAGCTCCAGCTTCTCGACGACCTGGTACAGCGCCAACCCGGCGCTCTCCACGCTCAACATTCTGATGATGCTCAACGGCAATGTGGCCTCGGCCAAGAACCTGACCAGCTTCTCGCCGCTGATCACCGATACCAATGTCTGGATCTTCCAGAAGATCGACAACTCCGCCTTCGGGAAGAACTACATCGAGGCGGCGGTGCTGCCGACCCTTCAGCAGGACCTGGGAGCCACCAGCGTCAAATGGGGCCAGTACTCCAGCACCTACTGGAACATCAGCTACACGAAGGACAACAGCGCCCACAACAGCGGGAAGGGCGACAAGACCGTCGAGGACAACGAGGCGGACTACTACACGCTCAACAGCGCGTTGATCAATTGCGACGTGAACCTGCTCGGCACGAGCCTGGCCCTGAAGGTGTACGTCTGGTCCAACCTCGAGTCGAAGACGACCAAGTATCCGCTCTTCGGCGCGAGCTGGCTGCCCATCCTGGTCAACGACACCACGGACACCGCCTCCGAGACCGTGGTGTTCGACTTCTCCACCAACGCTCAAGGTCAGCTCGTTCTGGCGCTCCGTGCGGGATATCCCACCAAGAGCAAGGGGCAGCCCACCTCGAAGACCGGCTCGGTGCAGTCGGTGATCAACTGGACGAAGGACAAGCTGGGGATCGACAACAACTTCGCGGACGTCAGCAAGATTCAGCAGAACCTGGTCAACAGCTTGAACAACGATAAGGTCCACACCGCGGTCTCGGCGGTGGGCGCGCTGGACAGCGTCCTGGTGTTGCCCGCTGGCAACGTCTACACGTACTCGCACATTCAGCTCGACAGCAATTCGAACATCACGCTGTCTCTGACGCCGCGCACCTGAGCCTTTCCCACGCACTCTCCTCGAGGAACATCCATGGCCACCAGCCTTCAACTTCCTGTCAGTGTCAGCGTCTCCGGCGAGTTGATGACCAACTACCTGACGGGCAGCGCAGTGGACTCGAGAGAGCCCTTCAGCGTCGTGCTCGACAGCGTCGGCGAGCCTCTGCTGCTATCACTGGGCGCGGCAGCCGATGATGCGCAGCGACTGGAGTTCTACGCCCTGCTGCGCGACACGACGGTCCCGACGGGCTGGAAGCGCCTCACCCTGAGCCCGGTCAGCGGCGCGTCCGTGCAGGTGATGCAGGCGAGCCAGGGGCCGGACGGCAGCATCGTGCTCGTCGCCGCGGTGCAGGATGGCAGCGGCAGCCAGCTCTTCGTGAGCCACCCGCTGCCCGCCGACACCAGCGCGTCCGCCTGGTCGAGCCTCGACACCCTCTGGGCCGCGCGACCCGGCGGCCCGGCGGGCTGTCCGGTCCAGCGGGTGCTCATCGGGGACCATCGGCCCGGAGAGCTGGCGCCCATGGTGGTCGTCGAGGTGCAGAACGGCTCGACGGTGGACCGCTACTTCGTCAACGCCAACCCGGATACGACCGACGCGCTCTGGTCTCCCTATCACCTGCCGGAGGATCAGGCGGCGGTGCTGGACGTGGCCATCGGTCGTATGAATCTAGGAGCGCCGCGCCGCGGGACGTATACCCTGTACAAGAAGGTCGACGGCACCCTGCAGATCAGCTTCGCGCCGGTGGGAGAGACGCGTTACGGCCAACCGCTGGCGCCGAAGACCTTCGCCGCGCCCGCCAACGCGGGCTGTCTGGCCGTCTTCCCGGACGAGAGCGCCGCGGGCTGCTCCGTGCTCTTCGTCGGCGGCACGGGCGTGTTCACGTACGATGTCGCCGCCCAGGAGAAGGGCAAGCCCGCCGCCACCGCGCTGGGAGAGACGGCCTCGGTGACGGGCATCCGGCAACTGCTGGTGCGCGGGCAGGCCGAGCAGCTCCGGCTGTGGGCGTTGACGGCCGATCAAGTGCTCTACTCGCTGACGGGCCCGCTGAGCCTGAGCGGCTGGAGCCCAGCGCTCTCGCTGCGCACCAACGTGGCGCAGATGGCGGCGCTCGACAACCGCACGCGGCGCTCGGATGAGCTCTTCGCGGTCAGCTCCGCCACCACGCCCACGATCATGCACCTGTGGCTGGATCCCTCCACCAGCCTCTGGACGGAAGGGGACCTGCCGGCGCCTGACACGGGCAGCACGCAGAGCTTCCCGTGCTACACCACCGTCATCCGCTTCGTGGACGCCCTGGGTATGCCGGCCGCCAACCAGCAGGTGCGGCTCAGCGCGTCCCAGTGGGTCTATGCGACGGTCAACGGATACGACAAGACGCTGGCCGGGGGCACCGACAACGCCATCACCGTCAACACCGACGGGATGGGGACGCTCACCCTCATCAACAAGGTCTCGCTGCTGGCCACGCCTGTCTTCCAGGTGACGGCCGACTTCCTCAGCGCGCCCGTGGTGGCGGATCCCTCCGCGAACCTGCGCGCCCGTCTGGCCCAGCAGCTCTCCGGCAAGAACCTGTCGGACATCACCCTGCCGGACGGCACGAAGCTGGTGCCCGACGGGGTGGACCCGGGCACGCTCTCGGTGGTGCAGGATGGCATCAACCAGCTCCTCTCCCTGACGAGCTCGGTGCCCGCCGATGGCACTCCCGCCGACACGGGCACGGCCTCCAGCGCGAGCACCTCCCAGGTGAGCATGCGCGTGCGGAGGGGGCCTCCCACGCTGCAGCTCGGGGTGGTCGGCAACACGCTGCAGAAGCTGGATGACGCGGTGGACGCGGTGGTCTGCGCCGCGGGAGACGTCATTCAAACCTGCATCAACGGCATCGAGACGGTGGTGGGCTACACCCTCCGCGCGGTGGAGAAGGCCTGGGAGTTCGTGGTGCAGGTCGGCGAGCAGGTGATCAGCTTCGTCATCCGCACCCTCTCGGACATCCTGAGCGCGCTGACCTGGCTCTTCCAGGAGATCGGCGTGCTGATCGACAAGCTGATCACCTGGCTGGGCTTCCTGTTCGACTGGGACGACATCCTGGTCACGCACAAGGTGCTCAGCAATCTGGCCATCCAGGCGTCCGGAGCGCTGGGCGCCGGCATGAGCGCGGCCAAGGACTCGATTGACGCGTTCTTCGACCAACTCCTCGACCAATTCAGCCAGGCGCGCGAGGCGGTGCTCACCTCCGCCGGCGCCACGTCCTTCACCCAGGCGGTCACTCAGAGCAAGACCCAGAGTCCACCGCAGGCCCAGGCGGGCAACGACACGCTCTACAACACCCCGGGGGGGAGCTTCGCGTTCTATCAGCTCCAATACGGGGGAGTGGCGGGCATGTCCACTCCCGCCACGGGTGAGCTGAGCCAGCTCGTGCAGGATGCGTTCTCCGCCATCGCCACCCTGCTGCAGGAGTCGTACGACATCCTGAAGACCACCTGGGAGGATCTGCTGGCGGTCCTGCAAGGAGACAACCCCACCCTGGGCGAGGTGCTCGGGGTGATCACCGTGGACGTGCTCGGCGGGCTGGTGGCCATCGTCAAGCAGATCGTCGACACGGTGTTCTCGGTGTTCGGCGACGTCATCGACTTCGTGATGGGTGCGCTCAGCGCCCCGGTGGACATTCCGCTGATCTCGGGGCTGTACAAGCTCATCGCCGGGGGGAGCCAGCTGTCGGTGCTGGATGGGTTCGCGCTGCTGCTCGCGATCCCGGTCACCATCGTCTACAAGGTCATGGCCGGAGAGGCGCCCTTCGCGAACGGCACCTATGGGCTCGACACCATGACGTGGCAGCAGCTCCAGGCCACGCTGGGGAAGCACACCAGCCTCCAGCGCTCCACGGCCCAGCTACGGAGCAGCGGCCAGGACAAACCGGAGCTTCAGCTCTACAGCGTCGTGGGCGGAACCGTCTCGTTGATCGCCACGGAGTGCAACGCCCTCCTCTTCCCGCTCGCGACGGCGGCGGAGAAGGGGGGGATGCCGGCTGCCGCGGCGATGCTGTGCCTGATCCGGGCCTCGATCAATGGCATCGGCCTGGGTGGCTCGGTCCCCTACGACGACTCTCTCACCGAGCAGCGCATCGATCGGTCGATGTGGATGCTCAATGGGCTCGAGACCTTCACCTTTGGCACCCTCGCCGGATGGGACTGCAAGCGGGTCGAGAACCGCGACATCTGGACCCCGGGGCAGCACGAGATGGCCGAGGGCTACTCAGAGGTGCTCGGCCGGGTGGACGCGGGGATGTGCGTGGTCATCGGCCTGGCCGGCCTGGGCTGCGACACCTACAGCTTCTACCTGGAGGCCAACAGCACGGAGGACAAGCTGTCGAACCCTGTCTTCGCCTGGTACTACGAGAAGCTTTTCTCCAACTACTTCGGAGACGTCGGCGTAGCGGCCGAGGGAGCCGCCACCTTCATGAAGGATCCGGTGGTCGAGGTCCCCACGCTGGCCGTCGCGGTCGTCACCAATCTCCTCAGCTTCGGGCTGGACCTCGCCCGGCTCGGCGAGGCCATCGTGGAGGACTACGTCTACCAGGGGCGGTGAGCGGACCGTAGCGGCCGAACAGCCACTGGCGGGGCGCGGCTCAGCGCTTCAGCTCGTCGTAGGAGGGCACGGCGCGCCAGCTGCCTTGCGGCAGTTTGGAGCGGACGCCGCGATCCTTCGTGACGGAGCTGTCGACCCGCTGGGTCGTCAGCTCCGCGCCGTCCCACTTCCACTCGACGATGTGCTCCCCCTCTTCCTCCTTGGGGAACAGCATGATGCGGACCGTCCCATCCTCACTCTGCGTAGGCGTGCTCCAGTACCAGCGCGACTCGTCGTAATCGGAGGAGAGGACCACCTGCTGCTCCATCCGCTTCTCCGTCAGGCGCGTGAGCTTCAGCACCGTGGAGCACCCGCCCATGTGGCAGCCCGGGCCCTCATCACTCAGGAAGACGTCCGTGCCCTCGCGGGTGCGCAGCCGCAGGGTGGCCTCGCCCAGCGTGGGGCTGTTGGTGGGGTAGTAGCGAAGCTGCTTCCACTGTCCCTTCACGTGCGCCAGCAGCACCCGTCGGCCGAAGGTGCCGCGGGTGACGCCGGAGAACTCGTAGCCCTCGCACCCATCGAGCGCGACGAGGGCCTCCTTGCGTTCGGGCTCGAGAAAGGAGCCCATCGCCACCCCGCTGAAGGTGGGCGCGCCCACATCGCCCGCGGGGAAGGCCAGCGGGCAGCGAGGGCAGACGAGCAGATCCTTCTCCGCCCCCTGGGGACGCTCGAGGACGGGCTCCACGCCGCACACCGCGCGCATCAGCTCGAGAGGATCCTCGCTCGCTTCCGTGCCCTCCGTGGCCGGTGCGCTCGGGTTCAGCCCCGCGCACGCGACGAGCAGGCCCCGGCGGCAGGCCGTGGCCGCGTAGGCCTCGGCGGCCTTGGGGTTGGGGGGAAGAGTCGAGGCGAGCCGGCGCGACTCCGCCAGGCATGCCTGGCTGTCTCCCAGCTCGCATGCGGCCGAGCAGTCTCCGGCGTCGCAGGCGCGCTTGGCGAGCGCCTTCGCGGGCTGGGCGCCCTTGAACCAGCCACGCAGTCCCCCGCGTGCGAGCGACAGACAGGCCGCGGCCACACCTCCCTCGCAGGCCTTCGTCTCGAGTTCCTGGACACCCTTCAGCTCGGGCTTCTCCGCCTTCAGCAGCGCTTGCGCGACGAGGTGACACGCCGAGGCCACACCTTTGTCGCAAGCCCCGCGGCACGCGTCCTGCTCAGAGCCCTTCGACGCCACACACAGGCTCTCGCATTCGCGCTGTCCCCCAGAGCGACACCCTCCCTGAATGAGCTCGAGGGCGCGGCTGTACTCCTCGCGCTGCTCCGGTGTTGCCGCGAGGACGTCCAGCGTCTGGACGATGCGAACAGCCCGCTCCGTGCATGAGGCTTTGTGACCGAGGGTACACGCCTTGTCCTCGAGTTCCCGTGCGCGCGCCGCGTCGGTGGGAGTGCGGGCGAGGAGGGAGGCAGCTCCCGAGCAACCTTCCGCGAGCTGGGCATCGCAGGTGCGCGAGAAGAGCTTCAGCGCCTCGGCCTCGTTCTTCGGCGTGCCCAGGCCTTCGGCGTGGAGGCTGCCCAGGCGGAGGCAGCTCGTGAGGGCTTCCTTCTCACAGGCGCGCTGGTAGAGCTTGAACGCCTCCTCGGGCTGTTTCTCGGCCTCGGCCTGCCGTGCCTTCGCTTCGAGCTTGGGGCCGCTGTCGCATGCCGCACTGGTGGCCAACAGGAGCATCCACAGCACACTGTGAAACCACTGCCGGACACATCCTCGAGGGCCGAACTGGGTGCGCACCTCGCCATTACACGCGACACATTCGTGCCGCTCAAGGACGCGATCGGGCGTGGGCTCAGCGAGAGCGGACCTTCTCAATAGCCGCGCTTCCGGACCGCGAGCGCGCCGGCCAGGAAGAGGGCCCCCATCAGCATCAGGCAGCCAGACAAGGTCCAGAGCTGCCCGGAGTCCCTATAGCGCGCGGTTCCGGCCGGATCGTACGGCTTGTAGAGAACCTCCACGGTTGTCCCCGGCGGATGGCGGCCAGGTTGTCCATAGTAGAGGGTGGTGGTGTGCACGATGCCGTCCAGATCCGAGAACTCGACCACCTCCGGGTGGCCCTTGAACATGCGGTACTGGCCGCTTCCTCGGCTGCTCGCGGTGACCACTACGGCGTGCGCCTGCTCGGCGTTCAAGACGAACGACGCGGTGCGGAGGAAATCAAAGCCCCCAATCGCCAGGCAGCAAACGGCGAGGACGACCGTGATCCGGAAACGAGTCTCAAGAGAAGCCACGGAAAAAAGATAGCCGCCCGTCACTCGCGGAG
The DNA here is from genome assembly GCF_034259325.1 of Hyalangium ruber. NCBI lineage: Bacteria > Pseudomonadati > Myxococcota > Myxococcia > Myxococcales > Archangiaceae > Hyalangium > Hyalangium rubrum. The sequence continues at coordinate 16,979 of NZ_JAXIVS010000020.1, forward strand.
GAACGGAAAGAGAACGCCGCGCAGCACACCCGCCCTCCTGCACTCGTCAGCAGCTCTCCTCTTCCTCTCTGCTCTCCCTCCTCCTCATTCAGCAAGACGCCCTCCTCTGAGCACTTCCGCTCGGAGGAGGGCGTAGTACTGTCCCCCCAAACGGTGGGCCGGCCGTTCGTCAGTTCGCGAGGTGCAGGATGAACGCTGGGGCCCGCTGTTGGATTCTCGTCGCCGGAGTGCTGGGAGCGCTGTGGGGTTGTGGAGAGTCGTCGTCCGCGCAGGGGGGACGCCCGAGCGAGCCGGAGGTTCCCGAGCGAGCCGCGAGCTGGACGGTGAGCAGCAACCCGCGCCTGCCGACAACCCACCTCACGTCGGTGCTGCTGCCCTCAGGCAAGGTGCTCGTCGCCGGCGGAGACACCGCGGAGCTGTATGACCCGGAGCGGGACAGCTGGACCGCCACGGGCCGCCTGCTCGAGCCGCGCCGCGAGTACACGATGAGCCTGCTGCCCTCGGGCAAGGTGCTCGTCGCCGGGGGCGTCAGCGTGGCTTCGAACGCGGTCCTCGCCAGCGCGGAGCTGTACGAGCCCTCCACGGGCACCTGGAGCGCCACGGGCAGCATGACCCACCCGCGCCACTGGCACGCCGCCGCCGCGCTGCCCTCGGGCCAGGTGCTCGTCGCGGGAGGAGACGATGGAACGGGGATGATGGGCCAGCCGGGAGAGCTGGTCCTCGCCGAGCGCTACGACCCGGCGACGGGGACCTGGACTCCGGTGGCCTCCATGACCGACCGCCGCGCCAAACACACCGCCACCGCGCTGCCCTCGGGCCAGGTGCTCGTCGTGGCCGGATGGGTCCAAGGGTATGGCAAGGGCAACGGAGTCATCGCCAGCGCGGAGCTCTACGACCCGGCCCTGGATACCTGGACCCGCATTCCCGCGGGAGGGCGCTTCAATCACACCGCGACCCTGCTGCCTTCCGGCAAGGTGCTCGTCGTCGGCGGGATGGGCTTCACCAACCCGGTCACCCAGGTGGAGCTCTTCGACGCGGCGCTGAACACCTGGGCCGACGTGGCCAGCCTGCCCGCGGCGCAGCTCTTTCCCGTCACCAGCGTGCTGCCCAACGGCAAGGTGCTCGTCGCGGGAGAATGGGCCGTCGTGGGCTCCCACGCGCAGGTGTACGACCCCGCGACGGACACCTGGGCCCAGACCGCCGACCTGAACCGGCCCCGGGCCGTCGCCAGCTCCGGCGCCACGCTGCTGCCCAACGGCAAGGTGCTCGTCGTCGGAGGCGCGGCGGACGCGGAGCTGTACGACCCGGGCACGTCTCCTTAAGAGACGGCTCCCCCAAGTTCGACTTGTTCGCCTGCGTGGGGTGGGGAGCTGTCCTGCTGGACAGCCGCGCCGGCTTCCTCCGGAACCCGAAGCAGCTCGTGGGACTCACTGGTTCGGCACCATCTCCACGCTCCACACGGTGCCGGTACCGGTGGCCGCCGCGTTGACGCCCTGGGCCGCGTCGGTACGGTTCAGGTAGTCCCCCTTCCACGACTTGAGGTGGAGCGGCATGCCACAATAGGGGAAGGGCGCCGGGGCGGTCGTGGGGTTGGTGGGGGTCTGGGCGAGCGCGTTGGCCAGCAGGACGGAAGCGATGGAAACAAGCATCGTGGTAATTCCTCACATCTCAGGGCCCCACGCCTGCGAGGACTGTCTCGCCGGGAGTACTCCGCGGCTGTCTCATAGCAACCAGCAGGCCAGACCCTTGGAGCCTACGTGTCAGAGAAAATGCGGGGTGACGGAGACGGGGCTCGATGCCTTTGACATGCCAGCCGACACGTCTCGAAGCGGGCTGACATGTCAGTCTCCAGGTGAAGCCTGACCCCTGGCTGAGCTGGGCGCCCCGGCTGGCAGTGCTGGCATCTTCCCTGCATTGCCGACGCGCGGACTCTGGCCCTCCAAGCAATGGGGCCTTTACCGGAGATGAATACAACCATGCGCAAGTTCTTGACGGTCTTCTCGCTGGGTAGCTGTCTGCTGATGACGGGTGCCGGAGCGCAGACGCCGCCCGCTCAGGCCACCCCGACTCAGACGCCCGCGAATGCGTGCTACCTGTGGAAGGGGCGTGGAGGTGCTCCCGAGGCGAGCTACATGGCTACCCATGCGAGCTGCCGTCCCTGGAATAGCAATTCCGGGTGGAGCTTCATCAAGAAGAACAATGGGGTGGACTACTATCGCGGAACCTTCCAGGCCGCCGCGGCCACCCCCTCCACTTGGGCGGTCTACGCCGACTTCGGCTCGGCGGCTGTCACCTCGAAGGCGGACTACGATTCCTTCGTCGCCAATACCAAGGTGTCCGGCTCATGCGGCGAATGCCTGCGATGACTGCCTTTTCCGGGGTGCTTGTCGCGGTGACCCTTAACACAAGACCTGGCCGAGCGAGCTCCAGTACTTCAATGCGGCGGGCACGAACATCAAGACCGAGACGCGCTCCCAGTACACCTGCGAGGGAAACGTCTGCAGCCCGACCGAGGGCAAGATGGTCGACAACACACGGGGCAACTGGACCCGACTTGTCCGCAAGAGCTGGAAGGTGAACGGGGCCATCGCCGACACCGTCTTCACGAAACGCAGCCTGGAGGAGTAGACGCGGCCCAAGCCCCCGCCATGCACCGGATGGGAGCGCGCTCTGGGCAACGGGGATGTATGCGGGAGTGGGGGGATGGAGGATTTATCAGAATCTTGATACACTCCTCCACCGAACACTTCCCCTCACCCGCAGCACCTACAAGCAATGCCATTGAACAGATCCGCTTCATGGATGAGTGTCGTTTCGCTGGGACTGGCCGCCTGCAGTAACGCGCCCAGCGAGGAGAGTCGTACCCCCGTGGCCTCAGTGCAGTCGGCGCTGAGCCACAGTCAGCGCACCCCCGCGGGCACGGGGGCGGTGCCTCTGCACGTCGTGGTGGAGCTGACCGAGCCCCCCACGGCGGTAGAGTACCAGGCCAAGCTGAACAGCACGCCGGCGGATGCGACGCTAAGCTCCCAGCAGCTGGCGACCCGGGCCGCGATGGAGCAGCTCACGTATGTCGAGCGCGAGCAGGCCCGCTTCGCCGGCCGCGTGCAGACGGCGGCCATTCCCGGCACCCGTGAGATGTACCGGCTGCAGCGCGTCTACAACGGCATCGTCTATGTCACCGACGAGCAGGGCCTGTCCCAGCTGCGCAGGCTGCCAGGCGCACGCGCGGTGCATGTGCTGCCGGTGCTCACCGCCGACAACGCCTATGAGGTGCCGTTCGTCGGCGCCAACCAGCTGTGGTCGCTCGGTGTGCCGCTCCGCGGCACGGGCATGAAGGTGGGCATCATCGACACGGGTATCGACTACCTGCACGCCAACTTCGGCGGGCCCGGGACGGTCGCGGCTTACACCTCGAACAACAAGAACCTCATCGAGCAGGGCAGCTTCCCCACCGCGAAGGTCGTGGGCGGCTGGGACTTCGCCGGAGCCGCGTACAACGCCGCCAATAGCGCGACTTCGATTCCGCTTCCCGACGCGGACCCGCTGGATGGCAACGGCCACGGCACCCACGTGTCCGGCACCGCCGCGGGCCTCGGCGTGCAGGCGGACGGCACCACGTACCGGAGCTCGTACGAGGTGAGCCTGGACACCACCGCGATGCGCATCGGGCCCGGCGTGGCCCCTGAGGCGCAGCTCTTCGCGCTCAAGGTGTTCGGCGACAATGGCGGCTCGACCGCGCTGGCGCCGCTGGCCGTCGAGTGGGCGACCGATCCCAACGGGGACGGCAACTTCAGCGATCGGCTGGACGTCATCAACCTCTCGCTGGGCGGGGCGATCGGCAGCCCCAACGACCCGAGCGCCGCCTTCTACACCAACGCCGTCAATGCGGGCGTCGTGGTGGTGGCTTCGGCGGGTAACAACAACGACATCTACTTCGCCACCGGCTCGCCAGGTGCCACACCCTCGGTGCTGAGCGTGGCGGCCTCCACGGTGGGCTTCTATCCCGCGGCTATCCGGGTGGACGCGCCGGCATCGCTGGCGGGCCTGATCCCGGCGGGCACGGCCTCGTTCGGCCCTGCGGCGCCTACGCCGGTGTCGGGTAACGTCGTGGTCGCCGCGCCGCTGGAAGGCTGCGGCGCCCTGACCAACGCCGCGGAGGTCGCGGGGAAGGTCGCGCTCTTCGTCCGCGGGACGTGCGCGTTCGCGGACAAGGCCGTGAACGCCCAGCAGGCGGGGGCCATCGCCGTGCTCATCTACAACAACGCGCCTGGGGACCCGCCGGGGCTCGGCGGGACTGGCAACGTCACCATCCCGACCCGCGGCCTGGCCCAGTCCGACGGTGATGCCATCCGCGCCGCCATCGCCGCGGGTGAGACCGTCACCGTCACCCTCCATGACGCGTTCCGCGTCTCGCTGCCGGAGCGTGGGGACACCATCACCAGCTTCAGCTCCCGCGGACCGGTGCGCAACCTGGCCCGCCCGATGCTCAAGCCCGACATCACCGCCCCTGGCTTCAACGTCGTGTCCGCCGGGGCGGGCAGCGGCAACAACTCCGTCGCCCTGAACGGCACCTCCATGGCGTCGCCCCTGACGGCCGGTGCCATGACGCTGCTGCGCCAGCAGCGGCCGACCTGGACCCCGTTCGAGCTGAAGGCGCTCGCCATGAACACGGCGGGCCATGATCTGTTCAACGTCCCCACCGCGCCCCGTCTGCGTGTCAGCCCGACCCGCGTCGGCGCCGGCCGCGTCGACGTGGCGGCGGCGGCGAACGGCTCGGTCATCGCGTACTCGGCAGCGGCTCCGGAGTGGGTGAGCGTCAGCTTCGCCACCATCGACGTGAGCACCGTGGCGAACGAGGTCCAGGCCATCCAGCTGAAGAACAAGGGCCAGGCCAGCGAGACCTACAACGTCACCCTCGACGCCGCGGTGGCCCCGCCGGGCGTCACCATCGCCCCGTCGTCGACGAGCGTCACGGTCGCCGCCAACGCCACCGCCGAGCTCAACCTGACCCTGACCGCCGACCCGGCGGCCATGGTGCGCCAGCGGGACGCCACCACGGTGACCAGCGGGCTCTCCACCCCCAATGCGCTGCGCCACTGGCTGTCCGAGGCGTCGGGCTACGTCGTGTTCACGCCGCAGTCCGGCAACGGGCCCACGCTGCGAGTGCCGTACTTCGCCGCGCCGACCCCGGCGTCCAATCTGACGGCCACCTCCCTGCCCGCCACCGGCACGTCCGGCACGGCGAACCTCTCCATCACCGGCACCGGCGTGAACACCCTCTCGCTGGCCACCACGCCGCAGCAGCAGGGCGTCCGCTCGCTGTCCACCGCGTTCGAGCTCGCCTACGCCAGCCCCAACACGGCGCCGATGGGCGGGCCCATCCCCGGGGGCTATCCGCTCGCGGAGACGGACATCGCCAACCTGAAGTACGTGGGCATCACCTCCAGCGGCACCAACCTGTTCTTCGCCCTCAACACCTGGGCACCCTGGGGGAGCCCGCTGGAGGTGGAGTTCGACGTCTACGTCCGCCGCGCGGGCGCTCCGAGCTGGGAGTTCGTGCTGTACAACTACGACTCGAACCGGCTCAACGCGAATGGCGCGTACAGCAACGTCTACATCTCGACGCTGGTGAACCTCGCCAGCGGGCAAGTGAGCCGCCAGCGGCCCCTGAACATCCTCGATGCCGGTACGCACGTGCCGCTGTACTTCTCCGACACCCTGGTGATGGGCGTCAGCACCACGTCGCTGGGCCTGACCGCTCCCAACACGGCCCTCGAGTACCAGGTGGTCTCGTTCAACACCCGCTTCGGGCTGGTCGACACCTCGCCGGTGCTCCGCTACGACCTCGCGGCCCCTGCGTTCACCACGACGCTGGATACCTCGCTGGAGCTGCCCGGCAGCAACCTGCCTCCGTTCCGGCTCGGCGCAGCGGGTGACGTCCCCGTCACCTACAACCTCACGCGGGCCCGCGCGACCCAGACGGGCGGCCTGCTGCTCGTGGCGCACCACAACGCCAACGGCCAGAAGGCGCGTGCGGTGTCCGTGGACGGCCTGACCTGCTCCAGCAACGCCTCATGCACCGAGCCTGGGGCCGGTGTGTGTGACACCCTGAGCGGGGCGTGTGTGGGATGCACCAGCAACGCCGACTGCGCCACGGGTTACTGCGACATCTACGGGACCCGTACCTGCCAGGCTGCGGTGGACTGCCGCCGGGCTGACGGTCCGGTGTGCCCCGCGAACTTCTTCTGCAGCCCGGACTTCGGGACGTGCCAGCCCAGCCAGGCGATCATCGCCACCCTCGTCGTGCCGCCCAGCAGCATGTGCCCCAATGGCGGCATCCAGGTGAACACCGGCTTCGACAACGACCGGAGCGGCCAGCTGGACCGGGAGGAGATCGTCCAGACCCAGTACGTCTGCAACGGGACCAACGGCGCCAGCGCCACCGTTGTGGCGGAGCCTGCCGGTGCCAACTGCGCCAATGGCGGTGTGCGGGTGCAGGTCGGCAACAACGCGCCGAGCTACGTCTGCAACGGGGAGAACGGCGCTGACGGCCTGAGCCCGACCATCACCACCGAGCCTCCAGGCGCCAACTGCGCCGAGGGCGGCCTCCGGGTGCAGGTTGGAACTGGGACGCCGGCCTACGTGTGCAACGGTGCCAGCTCCGAGCCCACCACGGTGACGCCTGAGCCGCAGGGGGACAACTGCGCCACCGGCGGTGTGCGGGTGCAGGTCGGCAGCAACACGCCGACCTACGTCTGCAACGGGCCCGCAGGTCCGACCGGGCCGCAGGGTCCCGAAGGCCCGGCAGGTCCGCAGGGGCCGCAAGGTCCCCAGGGCCCCGCGGGTGAGGGCGGCTGCAGCGCGGCCGGCGGCTCCTCGCTGTTGCCGCTGATGGCCTTCGTGCTGCTGGCACGCCTTGGCCGGTCGAGGTCCAAGGCGGGTGCGGCGGGGCGCAGGAAGCCCGCCGCCGGGTAGCGCCTGGGCTGTTGCGAAAAACTGGTGGGGCGGGCGTGCTGCCGCGTTGGGGCGCACGCCCACCCTGCCGGGTGTCGTGGCGGTGATGACGGAGCCCTTTGTGCCCGCGTCCTGGGGACAAGGGGTGGCCATACCCGCCCGGCCGAGTAAACTCGCGGCGCGTGGCCTTCGACAATCGCTTGCCCAACGTGGTCGCGTTCGGTGACAGCAACGAGTACGTATTCGGGCCGGCGTTGAAACGCTGGTTGGTCGCCGCAGGGCACTATCCGGCCGAGCAGATCGTCGTGAAGTACCGGGTGAGCTCGCGGCCCCGGAACTGGCTCGTGCCCGGCGATCGCCTGCACGCCAGCGACTTCGGCAACCTCTGGGGCACGCGCGGGCAGTTCCCCGAGGGCCCTTCGATCAGCGAAGCCCTCTCGCCCGCTACCACGCTGGTCGAGATCGGGCTGGGCGGCAACCTCGGGCTGTCGGCCACCGAGGTCCGTAGCGTGGTCGCGCTCATCGAACAGGTCGCGCGGCTTGCCCCCTACGCGCGCATTCTGTGGCGCGGCCTACCGCCCGCGACGGCGACCCGCGCTGGGAAGGCCGCAACGCGTGCGACAAAGCTCGGACGCTACAAGCGCAACGCGGCCCTCAAACGCGCGCTCGCACCGGCTGGCTTCGCGATCTTCGGCGCGCAGCTCACCGCCGGACACGACTCGACCGCGTTTCGCCGCGGCTACCTCGATCTCATCGCAATGCATGCGGGCGGCCCCGCCCCGAGCGACACCACGCACGTCGGGACCGACGCCGCGCTCGCGTACGAGCGCTCGGTGCTCGCGAGTGCGACCCATGCGGATGCGGTCGCCGGTGAGCAGGTGATCCGCGGGCCGTGGACCGAGTACGTGCGCTCGCGCGATACGATGGAGGTCCACGTGCCGCAGGCCGCCGCCGACGCCCTGGTGTCGCGGCAGTTGGGCCCGCGCGGCGTCTACGGCCACAGCGCACCGCCGCGCCCCACGGGCGGCTACCCCGCCGACGTCGTCGTGCATGACGCGTGGATCCGCAGCGGGCCCCCGAACTTCCGCTGGCTGCGGCCCGGCATCATCCCCATCGGCACGCCGTTGCTCGTGCAGGACTGGCAGGGCGAGTACGCGCTGGTGCGCGGCTTCGATGGCCGCGATTGGGGCTGGACCGCGCGCTCCAACCTTCGCTTCCGCTGACATACAGAAGGCGCCTGCGCTTCTGAGGCGCGCGCGCATCTGCTACGGTGGGCGAGTGGACAGCGGCGGAGGCCCCTTCTGGCAATCGAGCTCAATCACACGATCGTCCATGCCCGCGACAAGCAAGCCTCGGCCACGTTCCTCGCCGAGATCCTGGGCTTGCCCCCTCCCGAGCCGTTCTTTCACTTCCTCGTGGTGCGGACCGCCAACGGGGTAAGCCTGGACTTCATCTCGACGGACGTCGACTTTCTCCCGATGCACTACGCATTTCTGGTGAGTGAGGCCGAGTTCGACGCGATCTTCGGACGCATCCAGGCTCGCGGCCTCCAGTACTGGGCCGACCCACGGGCGCAGCAGCCGGGGCAGATCAATCGGCACGACGGCGGCCGCGGCGTGTACTTCCAGGATCCGTCTGGGCACTTCCTCGAGATCATCACGCGCCCCTACGGGAGCGGTTGATGCGCGCAGCCCGGAGAACGGCAATCCCAGGGAACAAGGATGTGCTCAGGGAGAGAATTTGCTGAGCAGCAGGTAGGAGGTGTTGCTGGGGTTGGTGTAGCCGCCGCTGACGATGAACCCCCCATCACTGGTCATGGCAAGGCTCTCACCGGACGTGATGTCGGTGCTGGGGTACGGAGCGTAATTCCAGAGCGCGGTTCCGCTGGTGTTCAGCTTCATGAGGCGCATGTTGCGCTGGGTATCGGACGGGGTGGTGGAGCCCGTGATGACGTAGTTGCCATCACTCGCGACCTTGACATCGCTTAGATAATCTCCGCGCGTCCCCCCGTTGATCGTCCGGGGCCAACCGGCGGTGACGGCGCCGGTGGTGGGGTTGAAGCGAACTGCATAGAAGTCGGCGTCAAACGTCGAAATGTTCGTATAGATGTAGCCCACGGCCACGTAGCCGGTGGAGGTCGCGGCCACGGACTCGAGGTACGCGAACCGTCCAGAGTTGACCTGGAAGAGCGTCGCGCCGGTGCTGCTCACCTTCACGGCGTAGCCATAGTTCTCCCAGGTCGTCGCGGACACCTTGACCTGCCGGGAACCGACGGCGACATAGCCTCCGCCTGGAACGTTGGTGACGCCCTCGAACTCGTAGGTTCCATCCGCGCCGCTGGAGAACGACTTCTCCCATTGCACGCTTCCCAGGGCTGAGAACTTCATCATGTGGGCGTTCTGGTAGCCCAGGTTGCTCTGGGTCTTGCCGACGATGATGCACCCGCCGTCCGGTGTAACCTCCATGGCTTTGGGATACTCCTGGAGCACTCCGCCGTACGGCCCCTGCCAATAGATGGCGCCCGTGGGATCGGTCCTGACGACGAAGTAATCGAAGTTGTTGTTCTGGTAGGTCTGTCCGGCGAGCATGAACCCACCATCACTCGTCGCGCGGACCTCGACCCCGGAGTCGTCCGTGGTGGTGCCATAGGCGTAGGCCCATTGGACACTCATGAAGGCGTCTGTCTTCACCAGGAGGATGTCGTTATCGCCCAGCGCGTTGGTGGTACCGATGAAGGCATAGCCACCATCGCTCGTCTGGATGATGGACCTGGCACTGCCCTCGGCGTACAGGGCATAGGCTTGCAGGGTGGGCTCACCCACGAGCGAGTGGGCCCCTGACGCGATGAGCGCGGTAAGGTCCACGTGCTTCAAGGAGAGGGCCGTGTCGAGCCGCCGAACTGCGTGGGCGCCCGTCAGGGCCGTGCCCTTCGTCTGCTCCGGGATCTCGCTGGAGCCAGGGATTGCGCCCCCGTAGGCGAGCTGGGCGGCGAGGCCCGTGGTGAGCATCAAGGTCTTCCAGGAGGGGCGAAGCATGACGGTTCTCCAACTCATTCGAAAGGGATGATTCCCTCGCAGAGGAGGAGCCGATGATGTGGAAAATGATGCACACGATTCGTGCTCGAACACGCGGCCCGGTCATCTCACTGCCCCGGAGCCCCCAGGCCTCGGATGATCTCTCGCCATTCCTCGTCCACCGGGAGTGGGTGGTGCTCGGTGTCCTTCAGTGAGTCGCGCCGGAGTTCCTCTCCTCCCAGTTTGAAGGCCTCCGCTAGCAAGGCCTTCGCCTCCTCTCCCCTTCCCTGCAGGAAGGCGGTGTACGCCATGTTCGCCACGGGGGAATGGTGATCGGGCAGCAGCTTCCGGGCCACCGCTAGCTTCTCCTCCGCCCGGGCCAGCATCGCCCGCGCCGCGTCCGGGGCTCCCCGCTGCAAGCACCGCTTCGCCTCACGAACCAGGGAGTAGCCAGCGCCATTGAACGCCACCGCCCTCTCGTATTGCGAGTGCGCGCTCTCGGGCTCCTTGTCCAACAGCCGCAGCGCCTCCGCGAAGCGCGCCTGCGCCTCCTCGAACCGTCCCTGCTCATCCAGCACGAACCCCAGCCCGCGATGCGCCCGGGCCAGCACCCCGTCGATGCCATCCATCTGAGGCGGGACACACCGCCGCAGCACCTCCTCGTAGCGCGCTTGCGCCTCTTCGCGGCGCTCCTGCGCCAGCAGCAGATCCCCAAGCCCCACCAGCGCTTCCACCACGTACAAGGGGTGGTAGTCCGTGCTCTCGTAGGTGTAGCTGTTCACCACCTCCTCGTAGCGGGCCTGCGCCTCCGCGTGCCGCTCCTGGCGCCAGGCCAGTGCCGCCAGGTGGAGCCGGGCATAGGCCGCCTGCTCCAGGCTCCAGTGCCACTGGTCATACCCGCTCACCGCTTCCTCGTAGCGCTTCTGGGCCTCCTCGCGACGCCCCAGGGCCTCGAGCACCTCGCCCAGCTCGACGAGCCCGCTGACCGCCATCTCCCGGAGACTCGAGTTCTCGTGTTGCCGGTAGCGAGTTTGCACCTCCTCGTAGCGCTTCTGGGCTTCCTCGTTGCGCCCCTGGCAGGCCAGCATCCGCGCCGCCGCCACCCGCGCCTGCGCCACGTGCGGCTCCAGCACGGCGACGGACAGCGAGTCATAGCGCTGTACGACCTGCTCGAAGCGCGTCTGCGCCTCCTCGAGGCGACCCTGGCGCTTGAGCTGCCAGCCCATGTTCATGAGCGCCTGGGACACATGCTCCAACACGTCCGCGTCGCGCGACTCGCCGTAGCGGCGCTCCACCTCCTCGAAGCGCGTCCAGGCATCCTGGAGGCGGTCACGGTGCTCGAGCCGGATCCCCATCCGGGTGACACGCTCGGCCACCTTCGCCGCCAGCTCGGGCGCCTCGCCAAAGCGGCTCAGCAGCTCCTGGAGGCAGCTCCGGGCCTCCTCGCGCAACCCGCGCTCCTCCAGCGAGTCGCACAGGTCGGAGAGCGCCTCCACCGCCCGCCGCCTCACGGAAGCCTCGGGCGCCACGCCATACCGGCGCACCACCTCCTCATAGTGAGCCCGCTGCTCGTCGTACCGCTCCAGCTGGTTGCACACGCCCGCGAGGTTGCTCAGCGCCTCGGCGGCCTGCTCCCGCAAGGAGGGCTCGGGCGCATCGCCATACCGCCGCACCATGTCCTCGAAGCAGGCCTGGCCCCCCTTCTCCCAGAGCTCCCGCCCCAGCGACATGAGTACGCTGGCGACCTTCTCCTTCATCTCCAGGGACTCCTCCTCGCCGTACAGGCGCACCACCTCCTGCCGCCGCGCCCGGGCCTCCTCGGGCTGGTTCTCCCGGTCGTACTCGTACGCCTGGCTGGTGAGTGCCTCGACCACCCGGAGCTTCAAGGGCAGCTCGGGTGCATCCGCGTACCGGCGCACCACCTCGGCATCATGCGCCCGTTGCAGGGCTTGATCCCCCTGGACGCAGAACAGGATCCCCCGCGCCTCCAACGCCTCGGCCAACCGCCGCTTCAGGACCAGCTCGGGCGCCGCATCACACCGGCGGATCACCTCTTCGAGGCGTTCCCTCGCCTCCTCGTAGCGCCCCTGATCCCGGAGCAGCGCCCCCAACATGACGAGAATGCCCGCCGCTCCCCCCCTCAGGGACTTCTCGGGCGCGTCGATGAAGCGGCGCACCGCCTCCTCCCAGGATGCCTGCTTCTTCTCGGGCTGCTCCAGGTCCCCCGCGCACCAGCCCCGCTGGATCAACGCATCGCCCACCCGCCGCTTCAGGCACATCTCGGGTGCATCGCCATACAGGCGCAGCAGTTCCTCGAAGCACGCCTGGGCCTCCTCGTAGCGCTGCTGGAGAACCAGCGCCCTGGCCGTCCGAAGGCGCGCCTTGGACACCTGGGCGCGAATGTGCAGCTCGGGCGAGTCGCCATAGCGGCGCACCACCCCCTCGTACTGCTGCTGCGCCTCCACGTGGTTTCCCTGATCGCCGATCAGCTCGCCCAGGCGGATCTTCAGCCGCGCCAGCGCGAAGGGCTCGGCGGACGCCCCAAGCTCCTCGGCAGCGCGCACCGCCTCTTCGATCAACCGCTGGGCCTCCGGGCGCTTCTCCTGCTTCTCGAGCGCACCCACCAGGCTCAGCACCGCCTGGGCCTCCTTGTCCCGAAGCTCCTCACCGCACGTCCCATCCAGCCAGCGCCGCGCCTCGGTGTAGCAGCGGAGGGCATCCTCCATCTTCCCGACATCCACGAAGTTCTCCGCCATGGAGAAGTAGACCCGGAGGTACTGCTCCCGGCGCGCGGGCTCGGGCAGCTCCCTGAGCCACCGCTCCGCTTGCTCCTGGAGCGCCCGCGCCTGCTCGGTGTTCCCCTGGTCCCGGAGCATCACCGCGAGGGCGAGCCGCGTCATGGCCACGCACCGACTCGGGAACACCCCTGACGCCTGGCCATAGCGGCGCACCAGCTTCTCGAGGCCTTCCCGCGCCTGCGCGACGCGGTGTCTCTGCCAGAGCTCCCACGCCAGGAAGGCATGGGCGAAGAGGGCCTGCGCCTCCACCTCCGTCGGCTGGGGCCCCTCCCCATACCGGCGCACCACCTCCTCGAAGCACTCTCGCGCCCGCGCGGCCCGCTCCTCCTCATGGTGGAGGCTGCCCAGCGCGGTCAGCGCCCGGGCCGCCTGCTCCTTCAGCGCGGGCGTGTCCGCTTCACGGTAGCGCCGAGCCACCTCCCCGTAGTGTACCTGCGCCTCGACGATGCGCTCGTGGCTCCAGAACCAGAGCCCCAGGGTGTTGAGCGCCAGGGCGAGCTGCTCGTGGTGCTCGGGGGCTGTCGCCTCGCGGTGCCGGCTCACCACCTTCTCGAGGCTCGCCAGCACGGCGGCGGCGGCGTCCAGTCCCAGCCTGGAGCGCGCCTCCGCCAGACGATCCTTCAGGGGCTGCTCCTTGCCCTCGAAGAAGTAAGACACGACAGAATCGTCTCGCATCGCTGGTTCCATGGAGGCTTCTCCTGATCGGAATCGCAGCGAAGAATAACGTGAATCCCCGGCCAACGATGCGACCTGGCCGGTAGGACACAACCCTCTCGTCACGGGTAGCTGGAGGTAAGGCCGGTGACGACTGGAAGGGAGCGGGCTACTGGCTGAGCGTTCCTCCCAAGCCCCCACCCCGCGCGCTGAAGCCGTGAACGCGTCTGTCCAGCGTCAAACGAGCCGCTTGCCCTGCACCAGTTCCAGCCCGAGCAGGTTGCCGCGATAGTGGACGGGATCGAGCAACACCTTGCGGATCTTCCACCCGCTGGGGGTCTTCTCGACCGCGAACGTGTAGCGAGCGACGATCGTCCACTCCTGTTGCACGCCTCCCAGCGGGAAGTAGTGAGCAACCTCCGCGTAGGACATCGCCTCGGCCTGGGTGTCGCTCTGGAACTGGATGCCCACACACATGGCGGTGGCATGCTGGACCCGCTTGAAGGAGCGCAGGCCTGTCTTCGCCACCTCGGGCATCTGCTCACGCTTGAGGGTGACGACATCCGAGCCCATGAACCGGCTGTAGTCCGCCGTCACCTCCGGCGTGAAGACGTTCTCCCAGCGGCTCCAGTCGCCGGTGTCCTGGCCGTAATCGATGGCTTGCCCGTACTCAACGGCCAGCTCCTGGATGGCCATCCAATCCAGCATGTACTGAAGGTTCTTCTCTCTCATGTGCATGCACCTCGCAGAGAGATGAAGGTAGCCCAACCGCGCGTGCTGAAGACTTGAACGATTCTGTCCACAAGCATGAGGCTATGATTCTGGGAGCGCGTGCTCCGCCACGGTGATGGCCCACCAGGGACCCTTGGAGCTGTCGAAGAGCGCGCTCCAGTACCACGCCGATACATCCGTCCACCGTCCGCCCGCGTCAGCGGTGATGGCCTCGCGCACCACGAGCCGCGTCTCCCCCCGGGTGGCGATGAAGCGCTGCCAGGGCTGGCCATCCTCCTGCCGCCAGATCGTGGCGGGAGTGATGGCGTAGCCCAGCCCCTTGAAGCAGTCCTCGGTGGAGTGGAGCTGGCGCGTGGGCACCGCCACCCACCGGACGATCAGCTCGCGCTGCCCATCGGTGAATCGACCGATGCGCCCCGGGAAGCCCGCGCCGAACCGCTCCTCCCGCTCCGTCAGGGGTAGCTCGCGCAGCGCCCGCCCCTCGAAGGTAGAGGGCCAGCCCGGGAACACCCCGGCCACCCGCTCGGGCTCACGCGGGGCCCGCCAGAGGGGCGCCGTCGCCAGGAGTACACCCGAGAGCGCGAACGCCATCCACGCGCCCCGGCTCATCCGTGCGCCTCCCCTACCCGCTGGCGCGAACGTTGCCACAGGCAGATCGCGGCGATGCCAAGGCAGACGGGAATGAACGTGCTCACGCCCACGCCCTCGTGGAGCCAGGGAGCGTGGACGGCGTGGCCACTCTCGAGGAACGTGAGCGTGCTCACCCGCAGCGCATTTCCGAAGAGGATGACGCCCGTGGCCAGCGCGCAGGCCAGCGCCGTCCTCGCCGCGCCGAGCTTCAGGAGGCATGAGAGCGTCACGGCGAGGAACAACCCTACCCAGAGCATGCGCGCGCCGCTGCACGGGGCGTCCACGAGGATGACGTTGGAGCCCACCACCAAATGGAGCCCCTCGCGCACCGCGGACAACCCCATGGCGCGCAGCATGGGCGCGGCCATCGCGGCGGACACCAGGCGCAGCGGGTAGCCCAGGTAGAACTGCACCGTGGCGAGCACGGGCAGCGACAGCAGCGCCAGCAGCCACGTGCCCAGGTGGAAGGCGCGCCCCGAGCTCATCCGCGAGACGATGGCGGTGACACACAGCAGGCACACCGCCGCGCGAACCAGAGGCGGCAGCCAGGGGTAGCCCAGCACCAACCCGACATTGACGGCGGCCAGCACCCCGACATCGAGGGTCCGCAGCGGGTGGCGTGCCCCCCGAGGCAACACCAACGCCAACGCCAGCAGGGCGAGCAGCCCCCACGGCTCGTCCGAGCCATCCCGGACGCGCCGGACATACCAGCTCCACGCCTGCCAGCCGGCAAGCAACTGCAGGAGCAGGACGAGGTGGGAGCTGCCCATCCTCATGCCGTCCGTCGCAAGCGGAAGGCGATGAGCAGCACGCAGGCCACGGCCAGCAGCATCCACGTCTCCGGCTCGGGCACACCCGGAACGGTGCCTGGATCCACGGGGGTCAGGCCCGCCTCGTCGTACTGCTCCTGGCGCTCGAGGACCACGGCCCCCGTCAGCTCCGTGACGAGCTGGTGGCGGGCGGCCAGATCGATGGCCTTCGTGCGTGCCGCCGGCTCAATCACCGCGCTCAGCCGGGAGACTTCCTCCCTCGCCCACAGACGCGCCAGGTGCGAGGACGTCTTCGCCGCCCCCGGAGGCAGCTCCAGCCCCGCCACGGGCAGGCGCTCCCGGGAGAACGTCGGCGCGGCGTGCCCCCAGGAGGAGAACAGGTCCTTCAGGTCCTGCTCCAGGGAGCCGATCCGCGGCACGGTGCGGAAGGGAGCGAACGTGGACAGATCCACCGCGACCTGGTTCGGGCCCCGGCCCACCATCACATCGAGGATCTCGTCGGGATGCCGGGCCGTCAGCCACCAGTAGTCGGGACTCTCGCTCTGGGAGAGCCCGTCCGGGTGCATCATGGGCCCCAGCGGGTGCGGCCCGTGGACCCACAGCACGACGGTCCGTCCCTCGGACGCCACCATGGACCACGCGCGAGCGAGCACGACACTGGAGTCCTGGCCTCCGGCGGGAGACAGCTCCCTCACCCGCTCCGACACACGCTGGAGCACCGCCGCATCCACCTTGCCGAGCGGCAGCAGCTCCTCGACGCCATCCAGGGCGGCCAGGACGGAGAGCTCCGTGCCCTGCGGGAATGCGGACAGCGCCGCGGCGACCTCCGGCAACGCGTCCTTCATGCCCACCGAGCCATCCAGCACGAGGACGACCCGCTCGGGCACCTCGGCCACGGCGTTGCGCACCTGCTGGCGCACCACGTAGGCCGCTGGCTCGAGCAGATCCTCCGTCCAGGCGGTCTCGGGGACGCCCTTGCGCTGGACGGTGAGCACCGCCTGCGGTGGGTGCAGCACGTCATCGCTCAAGGCCGCCAGCCACTCGCTCACCCCATCCTTGCGCTGCTCCATGTTGCCGCCCGCCGGCGTGGTGAGCGGGCGCTGTGACTCGACGCGCACCACGTGCCGGAACTCCTCGGCGATGTGGAAGTTGCGCTCGACCAGCGTGGGCAGCAGCAGTGTGGCGAAGCGCCCCTCGTCCCTCGGAACCAGCGGCGTGGTGATGCCGATCTTGATCTTCATCGGCGGGCCCTTCACCACCGGGAAGCACTGGACCTGGATGCGGTCCTTGCCCCGTTGGGTGACGAGCAGCGGATCCCTCCGCGCCCGGACGACCTTCTCGTAGGCCTCGCGGACCTGCGCGGTGCCCGCGAAGGCGGCCTCGCGCTCCTGCCCATCGATATAGAGCGTCACCCGGGACACCACCGCGCCCGGCGGGAGCACTACCTGGGTGCGTGCCTCGGACTGGCCCTCGGCCGTCGTCTCGAAGCTCATCGTCCACTCCAGGTAGGCGAGCGCCGCGTCCCCATCCACCGAGCCCTTCATCTCCGAGTGGACCAGCGAGAGCCCCGGAACCCGACCTCCGACCGTCTGGCCGCCCTGGTCGCTGTCCTGGTTGAAGCGCATGACCGTGCCCGGGCGCAGGTTCTCGGGCTTGGGGACCGAGTTGAACATGCGGCCCGTCACCCGGTAGTAGGTGTCTCGCGCCTCTTCCAGGCTGACCGTGTCCTGGAACGACAGCGCGTAGGCCAGGAAGCTGGAGCGCCGCGTGGCGACGTAACCCGAGGCGAGCAGCGTCTCCTCATGCCCCAGCTTGCGCAGCCACTGGAGCGCCGTGCGTTGGTTCTCCGGGGTTCCATTCACGGCGACATGCAGCGCCAGCCGGGTCCCCGTCACCGGCACCTCCACGGCGAGGAAGGCCACCAGCGCCACGGCCATGCCGAGCCACGGGCGCGCCATTGGCGCACTTGGGGAGTGCAAGCGCTTCAGCCGACGCCGCAGCACCAGGGCCATGGCGAACGCGATGTGGGGCGAGAGCGGCAACAGCCCCAGGCCGTAGAAGATCAGGCCGATCAACCCCAGGGGAATGAGCGGCAGGAACATGAAGGAGTAGATGAGGCTGATCCCCAGGGCCATTCCGCTGCCGAACACGGCGACGCGCATGAGGCTCGGCGTGCGCCGGTGCGTGGCGACCAGCGCCAGGAGGTTGGCCACCGGAACGCAAGCGATGAGGATCGCGTGGACCGGGGTGGGCACCGGATCGAAGAGCTCGCTGGCGCACCACCCAAAGGACAGCTCGAAGATGAGCGTGCCGGCGGGAAGGAGCACTCCGAACAGTGACAAGACGATGGTCGCGAACGACGACCTCCGCGGCGCCTCCTTCCGAGGAACCGCATGCGGGGGCGCGGGCGGCTCGGGGGGCGGCTCGACGGAAAGTGGCTGCTTCAAGGGTTCGTTCACGGGGACCTCCGGACCGGAGGGAATGCTAGCCTGGGTTCCCTTCGGTTCGCCTGCGGGAGAGACATGCTTCACTGGCAGTGGAAGAAGTTCCAGGAGCTGACGGTCGATGAGCTCTACGGCGTGCTCGCGCTGCGCTCCCAGGTCTTCGTGGTGGAGCAGAAGTCCATCTACCTGGACGCCGACGGCTACGACCGGGGCTCCTACCACCTGCTGGGCCAGTCCACCGAAGCGCCGGAACCCTCGGTGGCTGCCTATCTCCGGGTACTTCCCCCCGGGCTGAAGTACGCCGAGGCGAGCCTGGGCCGTGTCGTGACGGCTTCCAGTGTACGCCGGTACGGGTACGGAAAAGTGCTGCTCGAGAAGGGCATCTCCTTCATCGAGGCGAACTACCCGAACACCCCCATCCGCATCGGCGCCCAGCACTACCTGAAGCGCTTCTATGAGGGCTTCGGCTTCCGCCAGGTGAGCGACGTGTACGACGAGGACGGCATCCCCCACATCGAGATGCTGCGCTGAGCCTCAGAGCGTCAGCCAGTACGCCAGCCCGTTCAGGTCCGCGAGCGACAGGGACACCGAGAGGCTGCGCAGCGGCCGTCCGCTGAAGGGCGTCTCCCGGACGCCCACGCTCATGCCCACGCGGTCCTGCAGCACCGCGCCGTGGAGTTCCAGCCCCCAGTCGAAGCGCCGCTCGCCATTCCAGTGCAGCGAAGCCCGAGGCCCCGCGCCCAGGGACACGCCTCCCAGATGCACCGTCGGACGCAGGCCCACGGTGCTGGAGAGCCGGTCCTGGGCGCTCTCGAAGTCGAGGGGCTCCACCTTGGACAGCAGCGACAGTCGAGGCGAGAGCCTCAGCGCGGGCTCCAACCACGCCACCGCCACGCCGCCATTGGCCGCGTCGAAGGCCACGCGGTAGGGCAGCAGGTGCATCATCCGCAGCTTCCACGCCCCCGAACCCGGAGGCGGCTCCGCAGGGAGGCTGGAGGGATCCACCTCGAAGCGCGGCAGGGGCCCGCTGCTCACTTCGCGCCGTGCCAGGAGCTGGCCGGCGGCGAGCCCCAGCCGTACACCCCGCTGCGCCGCGGCGGCCGTCGTCCCCTCGATGGGCTGCTGTTGCAGTTCCAGCACGGTGGCCCGGTCGATGGCCCTGCGGAGCGTGGTGCCCCACCAACGCGCCGGATCCTGGAGCGCCAGACGCATGTTGCGCTCCTGCCCCTGGAACCCGTGCGCTCGCAGGCCCGCGAGGAACTCATCGAAGCCGGGGTCGGCCAGGCACAGCGCGTCCGTGTCCCCTTCCCGGCACGGCCGCCGGTGTGAGCGGGCCGCCTCAAGCGCCGCAACCAGCGGGTCGTCCTCGGGCAGGCCGGAGGCCGTCTCCGTCCAGGCCCAGGCGGGCTCGGCCAGCAGCTCCTTCGCACGCGCGCGGCTGCCGAGGGCGATCGCCAGCTCCTCGCGGGCGAGCGCGGTAAGGACGTGGCGAGCCCGCTTCGAGGCGTGTACCCCCATCCACTCCGCGTTGTCGCGCATCATCATCCCCACGCACCGCTGGGTCTGGGGATCCGAGAGCTCCAGGGCGTCCGAGGAGCCAGGGCTTCGCGCCGGCGCGGGCCGGCCGGTGAAATAAGGATCCTGCGCGGCGCAGCCCTGCACGGACAGCGTATGCACCGCGTCGTACACCCCCGCGTAGTAGTCCAGCTCGCGCAGGGGCCGGTCCAGGAAGCCTGCGAAGTTGCCAAGCTGTGAGCCCGCCAGGGGCGCGAAGCGCGTGGTGACGAACAAGCGGCGCTCGGGCACTCGGCCCAGCTGGAGCGCCAGGGCCTGGGCCGACAGTGCCTCCAGGGAGGCCCGGAGCTGCTGGAAGCGGGGCACCAGCCCCGTCAGCGCGCGGATCACCTTCACCCGGTGGGCCAGCAGGCTCAGGTCCCCAACATGCTCCTGGCCCTCGAACTCCCGCTGTGCCGCCGCCACCTCTGGCTGGAGCAGCTGCTCGCTCGCGGCCTGGAGCAGGGGTTGGGTGTCCTCCACCTCGAAGAGCGCTCCCTTCGGCAGCTCCTGGAGCCGCGCGCGAGCCTCGCGGGCCAACGCGGAGAGCCGCGGCTCCGGCATGGATTCGATCCAGCGGAGCTGCTCGTCCAAGACCGCGTTGGCGAGCAGGTGCGTGGCGGCGCTCAGGCCCCGGCTGTCGCGCAGCGTCTTCAGGAACGCCTCGCGCAGCTCTCGCTGCTGTGTCTCGGAGATCTCGCTGCGCGAGAGCAGATCCAGCTCTCCGGCGAAGAACTCGATGACGGAGGAGCTCAGCTCCACCCCGTCGCTGAACGCATCCTGGACGCGCTCCCCCTCTTCGGCCTGCGCTAGCGGTTCGTCCACGTACCGGCGGAACTGACCGCGTGTGTCGACCAGCTTCGACAGGGAGGTCCCCAGGGACACGAGCTCCTCCACCGACAGCCGCTCGGTCACCTTCGCCGCCTGCGGGGAGTCGGTCAGCAGCGGATCCTCGCCGGGCGCTCCGCGCAACGCCGCTGCACAGCGCCCCAGCAGTCCCGGATTCTCCAAGCCGGTCTCCTGCGCCGAGAGCCTCCGCACACAGGAGAGCAACACACGCCCCCGGCGCAGCCGCTCGGGGACGGACAGAGCACCTCGGGCAGGAGCCTCGGGAAGCCGCGCCTCCAGGACCTGCCCGTGCGCGAGGGAGGACAGCACGGAGTGGACCTCGGCATAGCGTCGGCCGGACTCCGCCGCGCTCATGAGGAGGCTGCGCGTGGTGCGGTTCCAGTGCATGGCCCGCGCCGTGCGCCCCAGCTCCGAGTTGCGCGCGGTGGACACCAGCCCGCTGAAGAGTCCCACGCTGCCGGCGATGCTCGCGCTGGACGAAGCCTGAACGGTGGCGCCGGAGGACACGCGCGCCTGGAAGCGGCGAAAGTCCGGGTCCACGAAGACATAGGAGACGGGGTTCCACAGGCTGGGGCCGCGCCTGGACTCGACCAGCTCGATGGCCAGGCCCACGGGCGCGTTGTCGAAGACGCCGCCATCCACATAAGGCCTGCGGCACAGCATCAGCTCCTGGCCCGGCGTGGAGCGCGCGGCGCAGGTGAGCCCGGACAGCGGCCGCCCCGCCTCGGGCCCGGGGCAGGTGCCCTGGCTCACGCGCTGCTCGGTGGGGCACGAGGAAGCGCAGTCGCACAGGTCGCGCGGACTGAATGCCACCGGGAAGGCCGCGGAGGCGAGCACCGCCTGGCTCACTTGATCCGAGTCCACGGCGTAGCCAGGGGGCTCCGGGTCCTCTCGCTCGCCCAGCATCAACGCGCTGGGCGCCAGCTCGCCCTGGCTCGGCAACGGCTGATGGCGCAGCCGCACCCGACCGCTGGGCGTCACCTCCAGCGCCAGCGGGACGACGAAGCGCTGGGTCATCGCCGGCAGCCCCTCGATGTGGCTCACCTCGGGAGTCAGCCGGGTGACGCTGAAGCCCAGGGGCACGCTGCACCCAGGCTGGAAGCGCCGTGCCTCGTTGGGCGTGAAGACCTTGGAGCGCAGCTCGGCGATCACCCGCTCCAGCGGGCGGCGGGACAGGAGCCCGTCATCGGCCCGGTAGACGCTGGCATTCTCGGGCAACAGATCATCCAGGCCCACCGGCAGCCATGCATCTCGCAGCAGGTTGGCGTCGACGCTGTCATCCGCAGTGGAGTCCGGCGCCTCGCACCAGAGCGCGGCGGCGAGCAGGGCGTTGATGCTGCCCGCGCTGGCGCCCGTGACGCCGACGAGGTTAGGACGAAACGTGGGGCCTTCCACGGGCTGGGCGCGGGCCAGGCGGAGGAAGCGCACGGTGCCCCACGTCAGCCCCGCCTCGTAGGCACCCAGGCTCACCCCGCCGCTGATGGTGAGGGCGATGTCATGGGGCGGCGGAGCCTTCTCGGCGGCGCCCGCCACACACGTCAGCAATCCCCCCAGGACGACCACCCACCGGGCCCAGTACCGCACGACACGCCTCCCGTCTTCTCCAAGGCGCGAGAGTCTACACGCCAGCACGCGGAGCCCGCTGGCACACTTCGACGGACCCCGAGGGTTACCAGGCCACGAGGTAGGTGCAGCCCGTGTCGTCGTGCTGCCGGCAGGCGCCCGGCTCATGGGTGACGCGGATGAAGAAGGAGTCCTTGGGCCGGTAGCGCTCCGTCAGGGCATCGATCAACCCCTCATCGAACTCGCACGGATAGGGGTTGTCGCAGAGGACCCGGCCGCTGCGCTCGCCCGTGGGCGTGTAGTGGTAGCCGCCGATGTTCGACGTGCCCCGGTGGTTCATCTGGTACGCCACGTCGAGCCCCCGCAGCGCCTCTTCCATGCTGTGGATGGCGGGGAACGGCGCCGTCTCCGGAATCTTCCGGCCCACGGCCCGGACCGTGTTCGGGCCGATCTGCGCCTGGATGTCCCGAAACGTCTGGAGCACGCTCTCCAGCGGGTACCACGTGTCCTCTCGCAGCGGGCTGATGCCGTTGGCGGCGAGGATTCGCTCCGCCCGGCTCTGAATGGCCATCATGGCCGCGAGAATCGCGGAGACCGCCTTCCCGAAGACCTCCGTCTGGGTCGGCAGGACGGATTGAGACACGCTCATGACCCCGTCGACCAGGACACGTGGAAGTGAACCTCCAGCGTCGGGGCCGTGTAGCTGTCGGGGAGCGGCTCGAAGGGCGCCGCCTTCTTCACCGCCTTGAGGGCGGCCTCGTCCCAGCCCTTGGAGCCCGACTCCATCGAGACCAGCGTGGTGACGAGCTTGCCGTCCCGGCCAATCACGGCCTGGACCACGGTGCGCTGGCCGGGCTTCGGCACGTGCTTGGCGCCCGGCTGCCGGTAGCTGCGGGCGAACCGATCGAAGAGCTTCTTCTGGTAGTCGGTGCTCGTCAGGTTGGCCTGGAAGAAGGTCTGGAGCTGCGCACGCACCCCCGCGGCCCGGGCGACCGGGGTGAGGAGGAGCGCGAGCGCGACGGTTGCTGAAACGAGGAGATGGAGGCGGGACATGGGTCCAGCTAGATTGCCCCAACCGCTCCCTGGAGCGCGAGTGACTGGTGACAGGGGAGAATCGTGGCGACAGCGGACGGCAAGTCCATCCTGGCCATCGACCTGGGAACCTCGGCCGTCAAGCTGGCCGTTATTACCCTGCGCGGTGCCATCCTGGCCGGAGAGGTGGAGCCTTATCCCCTCTCCCTGCTGCCCGACGGCGGCGCCGAGCAGGAACCCCAGGCCTGGTGGGAGGCCATCGTGCGGGCCACGCGGCGGTTGCTGGAGCGTGGCACCGTCGCCGCCAGCGACATCGTCGGCGTCAACTGCAGCGCCCAGTGGTCCGGCACGGTGGCCGTCGACGAGCAGGGCCAGCCGCTGCGGCCCGCCATCCTCTGGATGGACTCGCGCGGGGGCCGTTACGTCCAGCGCCTCATCGACGGCTTCCTGCCCATCGAGGGCTATGGCCTGCGCAAGGCGTTTCACTGGCTGCGGCTGACGGGCGGCGCGCCCAGCCTGTCCGGCAAGGATCCCGTGGGGCACATCCTGTTCCTCCAGCACGAATACCCGGACATCTACCGGCGCACCTACAAGTTCCTCGAGCCCAAGGACTGGCTCAACCTGCGTCTCACCGGCCGGTTCGCCGCCTCCTTCGACTCCATCACCCTGCACTGGGTGACGGACAACCGGAAGGTGTCCCAGGTGCGCTACGACGAGCGCCTGATGCGACAGACGGGCATGCCGCGCGAGAAGCTCCCGGAGCTGCTCCCCGCGGCCTCGGTGATTGGCCCGCTCCAGCCCGAGGCCGCGCGCGAGCTGGGGCTGGGCGAGCATGTCCAGGTGGTGACGGGCAGCCCGGACATCCTCGCGGCCGCCGTGGGCTCGGGCGCCGTGCGCGACTTCGAGGCCCACCTGTGCATTGGCACCTCCTCGTGGCTGAGCTGCCACGTGCCCTACAAGAAGGCCGATCCGCTGCACCAGATGGGCACCGTGCCCTCGGCCCTGCCCGGCCGCTACCTGCTGCTCAACGAGCAGGACTCCGCCGGAATCTGCCTGACGTTCCTCAAGAACCTGCTCTTCGAGGGAAACGCCCCTCCCACCCAGGACATCTACGCGGCCTTCGAGCGGGAGGCCTCGCGCGTGCCCGCGGGCAGCGACCGGGTCATCTTCCTCCCCTGGCTCAACGGTGAGCGCTCTCCGGTGGAGGATCGGCTGGTGCGCGGCGCGTTCTTCAACCAGTCGCTCCAGACGACGCGCGGCCACCTGGTGCGCTCGGTGCTCGAGGGCGTGGCCTATAACGCCCGGTGGCTGCTCACCTACGTGGAGCCCTTCCTCGGCCGGAAGCTGGAGGGCATCCGCCTCATCGGCGGCGGAGCGCGCTCGCAGCTGTGGTGCCAGATCCTCGCCGATGTGCTGGACCGCCCCATCCACCAGGTGGACGAGCCCGTGCTGGCCAACGCGCGGGGGGCGGCGCTCCAGGCGGCGGTGGCGCTCGGGCACCTCACGGTGGAGGAGATTCCCCAGCTCGTCACCATCTCCCGCACCTACACACCCGACGCCCGGAATCGCGGGCTCTACGATGAGTTGTTCCGGGAATTCCTCAACCTCTACAAGAGCAACAAGGCCATCTTCGCGCGGCTCAACCGGCCTCGAAGCGATTGAGGCGCACCGCGCGCGCAACCCTCACCTGCAAGGGACACCCCTCCATGGCGCTGCCTGATCTCGATCTGCTGTCCCACCTGCCTCCCCGCGTCCTCGCGGTGGCCGAGCGCTACCTCAAGGCCATCCCCATGGTGCGCGAGCGGCTGGAGAAGGAGACCGGCTCGATGCTCACCGAGCTGGAAGGCAGCCTGAAGCCCTACCGGGGCGAGGTGCCCACCTTCGATCGTCTCCCCACCCAGGGCCGCACCCGCGAGGAGGTGCTCCAGGAGTTGCAGCAACTGGAGTCCCGCGAGCACGAGCGCTGGAAGGAGGGGCGCGTCTCGGGCGCCGTCTACCACGGGGAGGAAGACCACATCGCCTTCGTCAACCGGGTGTACGCCCTGCACTCCCAGAGCAACCCGCTGCATGCGGACCTGTGGCCCAGCGCCACGAAGTTCGAGGCCGAGGTGGTGGCGATGACGGCGCACATGCTGGGCGCCTCCGAGACCAACGCTGGCAAGCCTCCGGAGAAGCACATCTGCGGCTCGCTCTCCTCCGGCGGCACCGAGAGCATCATGCTGGCCATGAAGACGTACCGGGACTGGGCCCGGGACAAGAAGCGCATCACCCGGCCGGAGATGGTGGCGCCCGCCAGCGCCCACCCGGCGTTCGACAAGGCCGCCCACTACTTCGGCATCAAGATGGTGCGGGTGCCCGTGGGGCCGGACTACCGCGCCGACGTGGCGGCGATGCGCAAGGCCCTCACCCGCAACACCATCGTGGTCATCGGCTCGGCGCCCTCGTTCCCCCACGGGGTCATCGACCCCATCGAGGAGCTCTCGGAGATGGCGCGCAAGCACGGCTCCGGGTTCCACACGGACGGCTGCCTGGGCGGCTTCGTGCTGCCGTGGGCGAAGCGGCTCGGCTACGAGGTGCCGCTGTTCGACTTCCGGCTGCCGGGGGTGACGTCCATGTCCGCGGACACGCACAAGTTCGGCTACGCGGCCAAGGGCACCTCGGTGGTGCTCTACCGGGGCACCGAGCTGCGCTCCTACCAGTACTTCACGGCCACCGAGTGGTCGGGCGGCATCTACTTCTCCCCCACCTTCTCGGGCAGCCGGCCGGGCGGCCTCATCGCCGCGGCCTGGGCCACCCTCGTCTCGATGGGCGAGGAGGGCTACCTCGAGGCCACTCGCCGCATCCTCGAGACGGCGGCGACGATCAAACAAGGGATTCGAGACATCCCCGGTCTCTATGTGCTGGGCAACCCGCTGTTCGTCATCGCCTTCGGCTCGGACGCGCTGGACATCTACAAGGTGATGGAGCGGATGGGCACCCAGGGCTGGAACCTCAACGGGCTGCACAAGCCCTCGGCGGTACACCTGTGTGTCACCCTGCGTCACACCCAGCCAGGCGTGGCGGAGCGGTTCCTGGCGGACCTGCGGGCCGCGGTGGAGCATGTCCGCGCACACCCAAGCGAGGAAGGGACCATGGCCCCCGTCTACGGCATGGCCGCTACAGTGCCGTTTCGGGGGTTGTTGAGCGACCTGCTCAAGAAGTACATGGACCTGCTGTACAAGGTCTGACCCCTGTTCATGCTCGATCTTCTCTCTCTCTCGCAGGCAGCTCGCGCCATCTCCAGTGAACTCGCCCCCGAGGAGCTGCAGCGCACGCTGCTGCGCATCCTCCGCGAGGCCACGGGGGCGCAGTACGCCGCGCTCCTGGACTTCAACGCGAGCGAAGGCTGGGTCGTGCTCTGCCAGTCCGCCGGAGAGAGCCGCACCACCGCCGATCTGCCCGCCACCGTGCTGGCCGAGGCGAGCCAGACCCGGAAGTCGGTCATCCTCTCCAACGCCAGCGCGCAGGCGCCCCACGCCCAGGACTCGGTGGTTCGCGCGCGCGGCCTGCGCTCGGTGCTGTGCCAGCCCCTCACCCACCGAGGCCGGCAACACGGGCTGCTCTACCTCGAGAGTACGCAGAGCGTGGACGCCTTCGGCGAGGCCCGGCAGAGCCTGATCGAGCTGCTCGTGTCCCAGGCCGCGGTGGCGCTGGACAACGCCTACCTGCACCATGACCTGCTCGAGCAGAGCCGGGCGCATGAGTCGGCCCGCCGCGAGGCCGAGGCCGCGCGCAAGCAGATGCAGGACATCATCGACCACTCGCCGGCCGCCATCTACCTGAAGGACCGCCTGGGCCGTTACCTCATGGTCAACAGCCTGTTCGAGGCGTTCTATGGCGTGCCGCGCGCGAGGATCGTGGGCCGCAAGGACTCGGAGCTGCTGCCTCCCGAGAACGCGCAGGCGCTGATGGAGAACGACCTGCGCGTGCTGCTCGCCGGAGAGACGCTCCGCTTCGAGGAGGAGATTCCGCACCACGACGGGCCGCACACCTTCCTCTCGGCGAAGTTCCCGCTGCGCACCGAGGATGGGACGATTCACGCGGTCTGCGGCATCTCCACGGACATCACCGAGCACCGCAAGCGCGCGGACCTGGCGCTGCAGAAGGCCAACGAGGAGCTGGAGCAGCGGGTCGCCGAGCGCACGGAGCAGCTGCACGCGGCGCAGCGCGAGCTGCTGGATCGCGCCCGGCACGCCGGCATGGCGGAGATCGCCAGCAGCATCCTCCACAACCTCGGCAACGCGCTCACGGGCATCAGCGTGAGCAGCGCGCTGCTGCGCGAGCGACTGCAGACCCTGCCCATCAACTCGCTGGAGCGTGTGGCCAACATGTTCCAGAACCCGCCAGCGGCGCTGGGCGCCTTCCTGGCCGAGGATCCCAAGGCCCGGCACCTGCCGGAGTTCCTGGGCAAGCTCCACGCCCGCTTCGTGGAGGAGCGGCAGTCCTTGCTGGATGAGTGTGCCCACCTGGCCACGAAGGTGGAGCACGCCAACAGCGTCATCGCCACGCAGCAGAACTACGCGCGAACGCGCTTCACGCTGCGCGAGCGGATGCGGCTGCGGGAGCTGGCGGAGGACGCGCTGCGCCTTTGCGCCGACAGCAACCAGTTCGAGGCGCTGGTCCACCGCGAGTACGGCGAGGAGGAGCCGGAGTTCTACGAGCGCCACGTGGTGGTGCAGATCCTGGTCAACCTGATCGCCAACGCGAAGAACGCGGTGCGCGAGCGACTGGACAACGCCCATCCGCGCATCACGGTGACGATCCACCAGGACTCGGAGCGGACCCTGGCCTCCGTCACGGACAATGGGGTGGGGTTCGACGAGGCCGTCAAGGCGCGGCTGTTCACCTATGGGTTCACCACGCGTCCCCGGGGCCACGGCTTCGGGCTGCACAGCGCGGCGCTGAGCGCTCAGGCCCTGGGCGGGCACATCGAGGCGCACAGCGAGGGCCCGGGAAAGGGCGCCCGGTTCGAGTTCATCCTGCCGCGCCAGCGGCTCGACGCTGAGCCCTAGCGTGCAGGGCCCAGGCTTCGTCCCGCGAGTTCAGCGGGTGCTGCCGAGAGCTGCTCGATGCGCCGCTGAGGCAACGCACGAAACAGCAACCAGCCTCCGCTTTCGAGCGGCCCCTTCACCAGCTGCCCGGTATCGAGCAGCTGGTGTCCGATGAAGGAGGCGCTGTCCTTCAAGGAGAGCTGGAACCGGACCTGATCCAGCCGCCCGTCATCCAGTTTTGCCCGGCCCTCCACGTAGACACTGTCATCGCGCACGAAGAGCTGCGAGGCACCCTCGACGCGGCCATAGGAGTTGTCCGCGAGGACGAGCTCGAAGTCTTCGCCACGCACCACCGAGGGGCTGTCCCCGCTCGGGGTGTGGCCCACGACCAGGCGGTGGATCCCCTCGCGGGTCAGCCTCGCGACCAGCTCTTGTGAAGGCAGCGTCGGGTGGTTGTTCTCGTCGGCCATGCGCCCATACACCACGCTGGCGGTGTTGATGCGATCGCCTGGGGTTGGTGCCTGATAGGCAATGACCGGCTCCCAGGCGGGGAGACCTTCCGAATCGAACCGCCACTCGATGAAGGCCTCGAGTTGCTCTGCGTACCAGCGGTTGAGGGCCTCAGCCCATGCGTCCACTCCCTCAATGGGAGCACGTGATGGCACATGCCCGACGCTGTGCTCATGCACCCCTCCGTGGACGAAGAGGGTATTGCCGATGCGGTGGACCAGTCGGCACGCGACCAGGTAGTCGCGCAGCAGGCCTCCGGGGCCCAAATCTTCGAGGAAGCTATCGACGACGGCTTCGTCGCTCGCGGGGAGGCCGTTAGCGGTCAGTTCTTCCTGGCGGAACGCGAAGGCCTCACGCGCGCCCATGGTGTTCTCGAAGATCCACCGCAGGAGCACCGGTCGCGGAGCTGCCCGCACCTCCGCGGGCGCCCGCGAGGGAGGGAATCCATTCAGCTCGCGCATCAAGCGCAGCTTGTTGATGTCACGGTTGCCCGCGAGCATCACCACCTGCGAGGGCTGCCGGCGCCAGGCCTCGAGCAGTACCCGCATCAACCGGCGCCCCGCGGCGCCCCGGTCGATGGCATCTCCCCCGTACACGAACGTCGCCCCTGGCCGCACCGTGAGCCGATCTCCTGGCTCGAGGGAGACCAGCGGATTGTCCTGGCAGAAGCTGGTCAGCTTCTCCCAGATGCCCTCCACATCCGTGAGGTACGCCACGGAATAGTCGGCCTTGCTCGTCTCCGCAGCTGCGGTGGCGCGGGCAGCCTCGGCACGCGCCATGATTTCGGCGATCACCGTTGTCTTGGCATCGGCGTAGTTCTGCACGTACTTCCAGGTGCGTGAGGCCAGGTCCCGCTT
This sequence comes from Hyalangium ruber, assembly GCF_034259325.1. Classification (NCBI taxonomy): domain Bacteria; kingdom Pseudomonadati; phylum Myxococcota; class Myxococcia; order Myxococcales; family Archangiaceae; genus Hyalangium; species Hyalangium rubrum. The sequence continues at coordinate 46,370 of NZ_JAXIVS010000020.1, forward strand.
GGTGGCTGCGTATAGTTCACGATCGGCTTCGTTCGCTCGCAACCAGTCACGCATCATCAGCATACGGGTGATCTCTCGCGAGCCGCTGCTAAAGACATGCATGTTCACCTCGGGGTGGGCCCCTTTCAGGAGACGGTGCTGCTCCCACTCCGGCTCGCGAATGCGAAGCTGATAGCCCGCGGATTCCAGCGCGGGGACGTAGGCCGACTCATCGCTGGAGTCCGCCACGGCGACGATGATGTCGATGATGGGCTTGGCCATCAGTCCTGGTACCGAGGTGGAGCCGGCGTGCTCGATCATGAGAGCCCGCTCCCCCAGCGCCGCACGAATCTTCGCAGCCTCCCGAGCAAACAGAACCGGCCATTCCGGATCGTAGGCGACGAGGAGGATCTGGCCGTTGACCTCCGTGGGCGCACCGATTGTCGCCGCATGCAGTTCCTCATCCGTGGTCGGCTCTTTCGCCCGGTTGCGATCGCTCATGGCATCTCCTCGACGCGGCTGAACTACGGGTCGGCCGCCGCCGCACCGGCCGCTTCCCGGAGTTCAGTCCGGCACTTCTCGTGTCATCTCGACCATGGTGGGGCGCCAGCCATGTCGGGTGAAGAATCGCTGCGCCGCCTCGTTCTTCGAGGCGCTCATGAGGATGACCCGGGGAACCCCCAACGCGGCGAAGCGTCGCATCAGCTCCTCGATCAGCAGCGTCCCCGCCCCCGTGCAGCGCGCGGCCTCCTCGACCCAGATGTCGTGCAGGCCCCCGCAGCGGTCTCTCAGCGCATTCCAGTCGCGCTCTTCGACGCGGCCGTAGGCGTAGCCGATCACCTCTCCGTCCCGCTCCGCCACGAGCACCACCGCCTCCTTCGCCTTCAGCTCCTTGCCCAGCCACCAGCGATAGCCGGCCTCCACGTCATCCGGGAGCATGAAGCGCGCGGCATCGAAGCCGTGGTGCTGGCGGACCAGCGCGGCGCCCATGCGGCCCAGGGCCTCCGCGTCCGCGGGCCTGGCGGGACGAACGGTGACGGTCATGGCAAGGACCCCTACGCGCGCGAGAACGCCTCGCCCACGATGGCGCGCGCCTCCTCCACGACCGCGTCCAGGTGCGCCTGGTCGCGGAAGCTCTCCGCGTAGATCTTGTAGACATCCTCCGTGCCCGAGGGCCGCGCGGCGAACCACCCATTCTCGGCCACCACCTTCAGGCCGCCGAGCTCCGCGTTGTTGCCCGGTGCCCGCGTGAGGCGCTGGAGGATAGGCTCCCCCGCCAGCGTGCTGGCGCGCACGGACTCCGGAGAGAGCTTCTTGAGCACCGCCTTCTGGGCCGAGGTGGCCGGCTGGTCGATGCGCGTGTACAGCGGCGCGTTGAAGCGCGCGGTGAGCTCCGCGTAGTGCGTGCCCGGATCCTTACCGGTACGCGCGAGGATCTCCACCGCGAGCAGGTCCAGGATGATGCCGTCCTTGTCCGTGGACCACACCGTGCCATCCCGGCGCAGGAACGAGGCACCGGCGCTCTCCTCGCCCCCGAAGCCCAGCGAGCCGTCCAAGAGCCCATCCACGAACCACTTGAAGCCCACGGGCACCTCGACAACGCGCCGGCCCAGGTCCTTCGCCACGCGGTCGATCATGCTGCTGCTCACCAGCGTCTTGCCCACCGCCGCGTCCGCCTTCCACCCGGGGCGGTTGCGGAACAGGTACGAGATGGCCACCGCGAGGTAGTGGTTGGGGTTCATCAGCCCCACGCTGCGCGTGACGATGCCGTGCCGATCCGAGTCGGTGTCGTTGCCAAAGGCGATGTCGTACTGGTCCTTGAGCGCCACGAGGTTCGCCATGGCGTACGGCGACGAGCAGTCCATGCGGATCTTCCCGTCATGGTCCAACGGCATGAACCGGAAGGTGGGATCCACCGTCGCGTTCACCACCGTCAGGTTCAGCCCGTACCGCTCGGCGATCGGCTTCCAGTAGACGAGGTTCGAGCCGCCCAGCGGATCGGCGCCGATGCGCAGGTTCGCCCCGCGAATCACCTCCATGTCCAGCACCTGCCCCAGGTCCTCGACGTACGGGACGACGAAGTCGTACGTGCGGATATGCGAGGCGACCCGGGCACGCTCGTACGGAATGCGCGCCACGCCCGCGTTGCCAGCACCGAGCAGCTCGTTGGCGCGCTTCTCGATCCAAGCGGTGATCTTCGTGTCCGCGGGGCCACCGTTGGGCGGGTTGTATTTGATTCCGCCATCCTCGGGCGGGTTGTGCGAGGGCGTAATCACGACGCCATCCGCCAGCCCCGCCGTCCTGCCCCGGTTGTAGGTGAGGATGGCGTGCGAGATGACCGGCGTGGGCGTGGCCTCTTCCGTGAAGCGCACCTCCACGCCGTTGGCGGCCAGCACCTCCAGCGCCGTGCGCTGGGCAGGCTCAGACAGCGCATGCGTGTCCATGCCCAGGAAGAGCGGACCGTCGATGCGCTCCTGCTTGCGGTACTCGCAGACCGCCTGCGTCACCGCGAGGATGTGCGCCTCGTTGAAGCTCCGGCGAGCGGCCGAGCCCCGGTGGCCCGAGGTGCCGAAGGCGACCCGCTGCTCGGGCTCACGCACGTCAGGGCGCTCCGAGTAGTACTGCGCGCGCAGCGTCTCGGGGTGGATGAGGACGGAATCGGGCGGGGGCTTGCCAGCGAGAGGATGGGGCACGGTGGCGGATGATACGTAGCCCGCGCCCTCCGTCAGGAGGGAAGTGAACCCCCGAGCCAAAATCGTCCACTTTCAGGGGGTTTCCATAACCTGCAATCGCCCTGCCTTTCGATCGTAAGCTGTGGGAGGGGATCCGTGCGTCCCCTCCCAAGGAGCCGTGGACCATGAAGAAGCTGCTGGTGTTCGTCGTGCTGCTGGCCCTGGGGGCTGGGGCCGCGTATCACTTCGGCTACCTGGATCGCTTCGGCCTGGGCGGGGCCAGAACACGGCTCATCCCCAAGGATCCCGCCCTGCTCTCCTACTTCGGGCCGGACACCCGCGAGTTGCTGCTCGTGCAGGCCACCGAGCTCGACGTCCGCCTCTCGGGCGAGTCCCAAGCCAAGCTCAAGCAGGAGCTGACGGACTTCCACACGAAGACCGGCATCCACGCGCTCAAGGACGTGGACGCGATCGCCGCGGCCAATGGGTTCGGCGTCGTCCGAGGGCACTTCGACTGGGGCCGGCTCTCGACCTTCCTCCAGTCCGAGGGCTACACGCTCACCGAGCTGGGAGGAGTCCGCGCGGCGGTGAAGTCCCAGGCCGTGGACGTGGCGCTCGATGGGCGCTACCTGCTGATCGGCCCGCGTGGAGCGCTGGAGCAGGCGCTCGCGCGCAAGCGGCAGGGCCAGGGCCTCGAAGACGGCAGCCCCATCGTGAAGGCCCTGGATGAGATCGGCTGGAAGCATGCCCTGGTGGGCGGCGTGGTGGCCGGCTCGCAGTTGGCGGCGCTCCCAGGCGGCGTGGAAATGCAGGTGCAGTCCATCCTGGGGGCGCTCGACCTGAACGCGGAGGGCTTCGAGCTGCGCGGGACCGCCGTCACCGGCGGCAAGGATGAGGGCGAGGCGCTGCACGCGACCCTGGAGACGATGCGCAAGGCCTTCCTGCTCCGGATGACCCTGGACCCGAGCCCCGAGGCGCGCACGCTGCGCGAGTCCCTCGAGAAGGCCACCCTCGAGGCCGATGCCCAGGGGCGCGTGCGCGGCGCCATTCGCTTCCCCTACGCGCTGGCGGATCAGGCCTCCGCGAACCTCTCCCGCTCCCAGCTCCCCGCGGGGCTCCAGAGCCTCAGCCTGCCCTCCGAGGATGAGGAGCCCGCCCCCTCCAGCCCGCCGTCCGCCACTCCAAGCCAGCCCACGTCCACGTCCACGCCGGTGGCCTCCGTCTCGGCGCCCGTCACCGTGGACTGGAAGCCTCCCGTGCTCGGGGTGCTGCTGCTCGTGGTCGCCCTGGTGACCATGGGCGCCAAGGCGCGCCCGGGGATGTTCAACGTCCTGTTCCACCCGCTCTTCCTGCTGCCGTTCCTCGTCACCACCCTGGGCGTGTTCGTGTTCCGGTGGACGGGCCACGCGGGCGGTGCGTTCGACGTGCTCGCCCTGCCGATGCCCGAGTGGCACCGCTTCGTCTCCTTCCCCGTGGCGCAGACCCTGGCGCTCAGCGCCGCGGTGCCCATGGTCTTCGCCATCCTCTCCGGCCCGGTGCCGTTGCTGCGACGGTTCGCCGCGGGGCTGGGAGTCGGCTTCAGCGCCTACCTCGTGGTGAAGGCTTTCGCAGGCACCAGCCTGCCGCTGATTCCTCCGGCCTATACGCTGTACTGGTACGCGGGTAACGCGCTGGCCGCGCTGCTGATGGCCCGGCTCACCATTCCGCCGCGCCGGGCGAAGTAGCCGCGCCTCGGGCAAAAAAAAGCACTGCCCTCGCCGCCGGTCGGGGAGCAACGGGGGCAGTGCGTACATGACTGCGAGACCCGACATAACAGGAAAGCCGTATTATTTCAAATACAACGGCAATCCATATCTCCTTGTACTAACGGTCAGTCCTAAATTTCAAGAAAACCAATGGTTTGCGGCGGCTAGCGGTCCACCCTCCAGGCCTGCTCCACCAGCCCCTCCAACGAATGCGGGAGTTCCTGCCAGCCCCGCATCACGGTGGTGCCCATGGCGCGCTTCCAGATGAAGGTCCTCAGCACATCGGCGACCCGGTTGGCCTCCGCTCCCTGGGGGAGTTGATCCGCCCGGCGGGCGCGCTGCCGGAGCCGCTCCCATTCGAGATCCGAGAGGCTCCGCGGGTCCTCGGGGCGCTCCGCGCCGAACGCGGCCCAGAGCTCATGGGCCAGCTCGAGCAGGCCCGCCCGCGCCTCCGCCACGGTGGGCGAGGCGGACAGTCGGGCCTCCGGCTCGCTCTGGCGGATAGACACCCAGCACGCCAGCTCGAGTCGCTCGGCCTCGGTGGGGACCAGGGGGCTGAACCGGGTGCGCACCAGCGCCTCCAGGCTCCGGCGAGCGCTCGCGCGCCAGTACTCGGCATGCAGCAACAGCTCGGGGCCGGTGCGGGGCGGATGCAGGGGAGCCCGCTCGGCGCGCTTGCGCAGATCGCCCGCCAGTCCGCCGGTCCGGTCCACCCGGGCGAGCCGGGACCATGCCGCGGCCAGCGCCGCCTCGCCCCGGGGCCACTCCTGGCGCAGCGCCTCCGCCTCCCGAGCCGAGAAGGAAACCCCGGCCTCGGGATCGATCCCCTGGGCGAAGAGCGCTTCCAGCAGCCTGCCGAACGCGGCCAGCTCTCGCACCGCGGGCAGTGCCTCGGGGAGGAGCTCCAGCGCCGTGGCGCCGCGCTGGGCGGGGAGAACCTCTCGCGGCAGGGTGAGCAGCCGCTCTTCCAGCATCGTCAGCAGTTCCAGGAGCGACGCTTCCGGGCCTCGCGCGAGCCGCTGGACGAGGCTCCGCGCCAGCTTCTCCCGAAGCGCCTGGACCTCGTGCAGGCCCTGCACGGTCGGGCTGAGCGCGGGCCAGGACTCGGCCTGGGCTCGGCGCAGGGCGGCACCGAGCGCCTCGTCCACGCGCGCCTGCGCCTCCAGCGCCTCCTTCAGCAGCGGCAGCTCCTTGCGAAGCCGCTCCTCCCAGGCCTTCGCGCCGAGCCCTTCGAGCAGCCTCCGGTACCGGAGCTGGGCGGCTTCCAACAGCTCCGCCCTGCCCTCCAGGCGCAGCCGGTACTCGTCCACGCGCGGTCCCATCGCCGCGGACTATAGCCTCCGCGTGCTCAACTCACTTCGCGGACTCTCGCAGGGGCTTCAGCGCCTCGGCCCACCGGAGCAGCTCGTTGAGCAGGGTGGTCGCCGCCTTGGTGTGGTGCTCCGAGGGCGTGAAGTTCTTGTTGGCATCCAGGTACTGGGCATACATCTGGATCGCCACCTGCTCGGGGATCGGCATCACCTTGAGCGCGACGAGGCTCTGCTTCTCCACCTGCACCGCGCGAAGCCCGCCCGAGAGGCCGCCGTAGCTCACGAAGCCCGCCGGCTTGTAGGCCCACTCGTGGAACACGTAGTCCAGCGCGTTCACGAGCGCCGGCGGTGGCCCGTGGTTGTACTCCGGCGTCACGAAGACGTAGGCGTCCGCCGCGTTGACGATCGCGCTCCACGCCTTCGTGTGCTCGTGCTGGTACAGCCGGCGCACCGGGTGCTCGGGCTCGTCCATCAGCGGCAGGTTGAGCTCCGCCAGGTCCACGAGCCGCACCTCGAACTTCCCGTGCTGCGTCGCGAACTCGTGGAACCACTTGCCGATGGTCAGGCCCACCCTGCCAGGGCGGGTGCTGCAGAGGATGACGTGAAGCTTCGGGGCCAAGGTGTGCTCCAAAAAGTGGGTCAGCCGATCTTCTCGATGCGACCGTCGGCGTGCCGCGCGAAGCGGCCCTCCGTCCTCGGATGCACGGGACCATGGTTGGCGAACGGCCAGCCGCCGAACTGCGTGCGGTGGTAGTCGGCGAACGCCTGCTGAATCTCCGCCTGCGAGTTCATCACGAAGGGGCCGTACTGCACGACGCGCTCACCGATGGGCCGGCCCTGCAGCAGCAGCAGCTCGGTCTCGGCGGGCCCGTTCTCCAGCTTCACGGCCACGTCGGGGCGGAGCTTCACCGCCATGTTCGAGCCGACCGACAGCGTGCCGACCTGCAGCGAGCTGCCCCGGAAGAAGTACAGCGTGCGGTTGGTGCCCTTCGCGGCCTTGGGCAGCGTCCACTCGGCCCCCGGTGCCATCTTGATCGTCCAGATGGCCACGTCCGAGTCCGCATGGGCCGCCCACGACTTCGGCGGAGGGGGTGGCGTCTTCTCTCCCGCCAGCTTGCCCGCCACCACTTTGACCTCGGTGGCCCTGCCCGCCGCATCCTTCGCGATGTGCTTGGGGATGGTGTTGCTCCACAACATCGAAAAGTGGGGCTCCACCATCTTGTTGGCGCTCGGCAGGTTGAGCCAGATCTGGAACAGCTCGACCGGGTTCGGCGCGTTCTGGTGAACCAGGGGGAACATCTCCGAATGGACGATGCCCCCGCCGGCGGTGAGCCACTGCACGTCGCCGTTGCCGAAGCGAGCGGTGGCGCCCAGCGAGTCCGAGTGGTCGATGTAGCCGCGCCGGACGATCGTCACCGTCTCGAAGCCCCGGTGCGGGTGCTGAGGGAAGCCGGGCACCACGTCACCGTGGTACATGCGCCACCCGTCCTTCCCCTCGAAGTCCTGGCCGATGCGCCGACCGGCCAGGGAGGCCGCGGGTCCCATCTGCTCGTTCCCCTTCGGGTAGGCGTCGTCATGGTGGACGCAGAAGAGGAACGGATCGGATGTCTCCCACGGCATCCCCTGCAGGGGCTTCACGCTCAGCACGGCTTCGTCGCTCACACGGACCTCGACCACATTGGGGTGTGCCGGAATCTAATCGGCGGTGATCGAGCGTCGCAACGCGGACTTTCCCCTCAGTGCAGGGTGCGCTTGAGGCGGCTGAGTTGCGCGTGCGTGCGCTTCTGCGCCGGCAGCAGCTCCATGCGGACGAAGCGGCGCGCCTCACCGTGGACCTGATCCATGTCCCGCTGGTAGTCCGCCAGCCCGTGGTCCTCGCCCTCCTCGAGGGCCTGGATGGCCGCCTTCTCTCCGAGCGAGTCGGCCCCCGCCTGGACGAGCTTCGCGAACACGCCCCAAGGGCCCGAGCCCTCGACCGGCGTACCGCCGAGCCTGGAGATGCGATCGCGGAGCGCCTCCACCCGCTGCTCATGGTCCTGCTGGCAGGTCTCCAGCACCGTACGGTGGGCGTCCGAGACGTGGCCTATCGCCTGGCGGTAGGTCTCCACGGCGGAGATCTCTCCCTGCAGGAACGAGTTGAGCGCGTCGACGGACTTATCGGTCTGGGCCATGGGTGTCCTCCTCCATTCGCGAGAGGTGTTTCGCGCAAAGGTGAGGCATTCCCGGAGAACGGCAACGAGGGCTCCCCCCCTCGCTGCCCCCCGCCTGCCCGCTTCCCTACGGCTGGCCCAGGACCTCCAGGGCGGCGGTGGTCAGCGTGGTGACGCCCGTGCGCAGCGTCCGCTCGCGGTCCGGCGCGAAGATGCCAGAGTGGAGCGAGGGCAACGTCGCCCCCGACTTCTGGGCCTGCTGGTGCTTGCCCGGCTCCACCGTGCCGATCCACAGCATCGCCGCCGGCACGCCCGCGCGGCCGTACTCGGAGAAGTCCTCCCCGCCCATGACCGGGTTGCCCTCCTTGAGGTTCTGCGCGCCCAGCACGCGCGTCAGGGCAGCCACCACCCGCTTCATGAGCTCCGGATCATTGTAGGTGGCCGGCGTGCCCTCGGTGATGGCCACCTCGGGCGCGCGGGGAGAGCCCGCCACCTGGGACTCGCCCTTCGCGATGCGCTCGATGGCGTCGAGCACCTGCTTGCGGACCTCGGGCTTGTAGGTGCGCACCGTGAGTTGGAGCTTCACCTCGTCGGGGATGATGTTGTGCTTGGTGCCGCCGTGGATGGAGCCCACCGTCACCACCGCGGGCTCCAGCGGGTTCTTCTCGCGGCTCACGATGGTCTGCAGCGCCACCACGTACCGGGCCGCCAGCAGGATGGGGTCCACCGTGGTGTGCGGGTAGGCCCCGTGGCCGCCCTTGCCGTAGAGGGTGACGTCCACCGAGTCCACGTTCGCCAGGGCGAAGCCGGACACGTACTCCACCGTCCCGGCCGCCGCCGTGGACGAGTTGTGGACGGCCAGGGCGAAGTCCGGCTTGGGGAAGCGCTTGAAGAGGCCCGCCTCGAGCATCTTCCGCGCTCCGTCGCCGCGCTCCTCGGCCGGCTGCCCCACCATCATCACCGTGCCCCGCCAGCGCTCCTTGTTCTTCGCCAGCAGCGTGGCCACGCCCGTCCACACCGTCATGTGCATGTCATGCCCGCAGGCGTGCATCACCGGCACCGTCTGCCCGCCCGGGTCCACCGCCGTCACCTTGCTGGCGTAGGGCAGCCCCGTCTTCTCCTCCACCGGCAGCGCGTCCATGTCCGTGCGCAGCATCACCGTGGGGCCCTTGCCGTTGCGCAGGATTCCCACCACGCCATGCCCGCCTACCTTCTGCGTCACCTCGAAGCCCAGGGCGCGCAGGCGCTCGGCCATCTTCGCCGCCGTCTTCTCCTCCTGCGTGGACAGCTCGGGCGTCTGATGGAGATCCCGGTAGAGCGCGTCCAGCTCGGGGTACAGCCCATCCAGGCCTTGCAGCACGCGAGGCGCCGTGCCCCCTGGCTCCGCGGCGAGCGAGCTACCGCTCAGCGCCAGAAGGGTGAGGGTCCACCAGGCAGATCGTCGAAGCACGCTTCCTCCGTTCAAGAGACACGAGGTGCGATTACAACACAGCGCGCCATGCCTGGAGTGCGAAGAGCGTCACTCACCAGGTCGCCTATTTTCCAGGTAACTGGGATGCAGTAGCTTCCCCGCCCCATGCGCCATTGGTGGTGGTTGTGTCTCCTGCCTGCCCTGTGTTGGGCCGAGCCGCTGAAGCTGGCCATCCCCGGCATCACCGTCGTGGACATGGATCCGCAGCGGGCCACGTTCCTGTCCGAGCACCTCGCGCAGCAGCTCGCCGATGAGGGCGCCGAGGTGATCAGCTCCCAGGACCTGGGCGTCATGCTCGGCCTCGAGCGCCAGCGGCAGCTCTTGGGGTGTACGGGGCGCAAATGCACCAGCGCGCTCTCCGATGCGATCGACGTGGACGCCCTGGTGATGGGCGACGTGGCGAGCCTTCCCAACAATCGCTTCCAGCTCAACCTGCGCATGCTCGACAGCGTCAAGGGCGCTCGCGTGCGGACCTACAACCGGCGCGTGGTCGGCTTCGAGGCCGTGCTGGATGAGATGGAGAAGGCGGCCAAGCAGCTGGTTACCGCGGGTAACAAGAAGTTCGGGCGTACCTCGGTGCCCGTGGTGAAGCCGCCTCCGCCTCCTCCGGTGGTGGAGCAGCCGCCTCCGCCTCCTGTCGTCGTGGAGCAGCCGCCTCCGCCTCCTCCCGAGCCCGTGGTCAAGCCCGAGCCCGTGGCTCCGCCTCCGCCTCCCGCGCCCGTACTGCCTCCGAAGATCAAGGAGGGCGCGGCGCGACGCTGGGCCTGGGTGCCCGCCACGGTGGGCGGCGTGGCGATGGGCGCGGGGCTCGTGTTGTGGAACGACTCCGAAGCGAGATACCAGCAACTGCGTGACGGCACGGACCGCCCGTACGCGGTGTCCCTGGAGATCGCCGATGGGGGCAGGAGCCGGCAGAACCTGGCTCGCGTGAGCATGGGGGTGGGTGGGGCGTTGATCCTGACCGGCGCCGCCATGGCCTTGTTCGGTGCTCCGCCTTCGGTGGAGCCCCAGGTGGCGGTGGGACGGGAACACGTCTCCGTGGGAATCGCGGGAGTGCTGCCATGAGGAGTACACGGGGGCTGAGGCACGGCCGGTGGTTGGGCGGAGTGCTTCTGCTCCTGGCGCTCGCGGGCTGCCGGAACTTCGATGTGGAGCCTCCCGCCGCGTGCGTGGAGGATGGATCCTGCGTCGACGGCACGGATGGGGGTGGGAACGATGGTGGCGATGGTGGCTCGGATGGGGGTGGGAACGACGGCGGCGATGGTGGCTCGGATGGCGGCACCACTCTCCCGGACGGTGGCACTACCCTCCCGGACGGTGGCACTACTCTCCCGGACGGTGGCACTACCCTCCCGGACGGCGGCACCACTCCCTCGGATGGCGGCACTACCCTTCCCGATGGCGGCACCACCCTTCCAGACGGCGGCACCACTCTCCCGGACGGTGGCACTACCCTCCCGGACGGCGGCACCACTCTCCCGGATGGCGGCACCACTCTCCCGGATGGCGGCACTACCCTCCCGGATGGCGGCACCACCCTTCCGGACGGAGGCACCACCCTTCCGGACGGAGGCACCACCCTCCCGGATGGCGGCACTACGCCCTCCGATGGCGGCTCCACTCTCCCGGATGGTGGCACCACTCTCCCGGACGCGGGCACGCCCCCCGACGATGATGGCGGCACCAAGCTCCCGGACGGTGGCACTTCTCGCGACGGTGGCGCTTCCGGCCCCGATGGTGGCGACTCCGACCCCGACGCGGGCTTCGACGGGGGCTTGCCGAGCCAAGACGCGGGCCTCGACGCAGGCGTCGACGACGCCGGCATCCCCGGCCCCGTCCCCATCGACGGCGGTATCACTTATGACGGCGGCATCATCGTCGACGAGCTGCCCATCGGTGGGTGCATCGAAGACCTGTGTCTGAAAGACAAGTACGTGCTCAGCCCCGCGAGCGACGGTTTCAACGGGCTCTGGATCTTCGATCCGTATGACGTCTACCTCGCCCACACCGATGGCGCGCAGGTGGTGCAGTTCAACAACGGCTTCGCCCCTACCCCCGGCCTGAGCACCCCGCCCTTCCGGCTCCACGGCACCACTCCGGACAACGTCTGGGCCATCGCTCCCTCGGAGAGCGTGAGTCCCCTCTCGCGCTTCGATGGTCAGCGCTGGATCCCCGTGCCAGTGCCATCCACCGGGCCGTCCATCCGTCCTCCCGCGCTCTTCGTGGGACAGCACTCCACCTGGGTCGCCGGCTCTCACGGCGGAGCCCTGCGGTGGGATGGCACCTCGTGGACCTCGGAGCCGCCCTCGGGCGCCACACGCGGCACCCTCCGCGCGTTCTGGAGCAACACCTCCGAGCCTCTCTTCGGCGTGGGAGGCACCGACACTCCCGTGCCGTTCGGCGCGTACTGGCAGCGCCAGGCCAACGGCACGTGGACCGGCCCGACCGTCATTCACACCGCTGCCCTGCCTCCACCCGCACTGAGCGCCATCGCGGGCCCGAGCACCGAGCACCTCTACGCGGTGGGCGGTCAGGTCGTACTGCGGTGGACCCCCTCGGCCTGGCTCTTCGAGGCCCTGCCCGAGACGCTCCCCTCCGACTGCTGGCTCTCGGAAGCCCAGGATGTGTGGGTGAATGGGGATGGCAGTGACGTGTGGGTCACCTTCGATACCTCCTGTGTCCTGCGCAAGAAGCAGGGCATCTGGTCCGCCAGACGCCTGCCCGTCCCCGCCGACTTCCAGGCCCGACAGGTGGAGGGCTTCTCCGACGTGGACGGCCAGACGGTGGACCTGTGGATCACCGGCTACCAGCCCACGGGCCCCCATGCCGGGGCCGGCGCGTACCACTTCAACCTCTCCTGGCCCTAGCCCGAAGGACGCCTCCGATGCTCCCTGGACGGATGATGGACTTCCCCCTCACCCTCACCCATTTCCTGGAGCGCGCCCGCACGTTCTTCGGGCGCACCGAGCTCACCAGCCGCCGGCCAGACAAATCGCTCCATCGCTCCACGTACGCGGACCTCCACCGCCGCGCATGTCAGCTCGCCCATGCCCTGCGGCGACTCGGGGTGAAGCCAGGGGACCGCGTCGCCTCGCTCTGCTGGAACCACCACCAGCACCTGGAGCTCTACTTCGCCGTGCCCTCCATGGGCGCGGTGCTCCACACCCTCAACCTGCGTCTGCACCCGAACGATCTCGGCTACATCGCCCGCCACGCCGAGGATCGCGTGCTCGTCGTGGATCGCTCCCTGTTGCCGCTGTTCGAGAAGTTCGCCGGCTCGGTCAGCTCCCTCCAGCACGTCATCGTCGTGCCGGATGACGGCCCCGCTCCCTGCGGACGGCTGGACTACGAACAGCTCCTCGCCGCCGAACCGGACAGCTACGACTTCCCCTCGCTCGATGAGCGCACGGCGGCGATGCTCTGCTACACCTCCGGCACCACCGGCAACCCCAAGGGCGTGCTCTACAGCCACCGCTCCATCGTGCTGCACACCCTGGCCTCGTGCATGGTGGATGTGCTCGGCATCCGCGAGGCGGACGTGGTGCTGCCCGTGGTGCCCATGTTCCACGCCGCCGCCTGGGGCCTGCCCTTCGACGCCGTGGCTACTGGCGCGAAGATCGTCCTGCCCGGTCCGCACCTGGATCCCGCCTCGCTGCTGGAGCTGATGGCCCACGAGCGCGTCACCGTGGCCGGGGGCGTACCCACCATCTGGCTCGGCATCCTCGCGATGCTGGATCAGGAGCCCAAGCGGTGGGACCTGAGCGCCATGCGCAGCATGCTCATCGGCGGCTCGGCGGCGCCGGCCTCGCTCATCGACGGCTTCCTGCGGCGGCACGGGCTGGAGGTGACACACGCGTGGGGAATGACGGAGATGAACCCCATCGGGACCATCGCCCGGCTCAAGGGGCACCACGCCGGAGTGAACGACACGGCGCGGCTCGCGGTGCGCGCCAGCCAGGGCTTCCCGCTGCCCTTCGTCGAGGAGCGCCACGTGAGCGACACGGGCCAGGTGCTGCCCTGGGACGCGCAGACGATGGGCGAGCTCGAGGTGCGCGGGCCGTGGGTCGCCTCGTCGTACTACGGCGACGAGGGCAAGGATCGCTTCACTCCAGACGGCTGGTTCAAGACAGGCGATGTCGTCACCATCGACGCGGACGGCTACGTGCGCATCACCGACCGCTCCAAGGACGTCATCAAGTCCGGCGGTGAGTGGATCAGCTCGGTGGCGCTGGAGAACGCGCTGATGGCACACCCGGCGGTGCTGGAGGCGGCCGTGTTCGCGGGGCGCCACCCCAAGTGGGACGAGCGGCCGCTGGCGGCCGTGGTGCTCAAGCCGGGGCAGAGCGCGACGAAGGAAGAGCTGACCACGCATCTGGAGAAGAACTTCGTGCAGTGGTGGCTGCCGGATGCCTACCTCTTCATCCCGCAGATTCCCCGCACGTCCACTGGCAAGTTCCTCAAGACGAAGCTCCGAGAGGACTTCGGTGACCACCTGATGAAGCAGGCTCAGGAGTAGACTCGGCGCATGCTCGCCGTGACCGACAGCGTGGGGCTCGCCCCCGAGTTACTGGCCTCGCTGAAGGCCGAGCTGGAAGGCCTGTCGATCCTCCAGGATGTCATCCGGTGGGGCTTCTCCCAGTCCCCACCGAGTGACGTGGCCGACGTCGTCATCCAGGACGAGTTCACGCACGACGTCGTCCTGCCATGGCGACACCTCTACCTGGTCTTCGACACCACCTGACTGGGCGGTGTGAACGCGGTCTCCGTGTGGGACCACCCGCCAACCGCCGACGAGATGCTGGATGCCCGGCTCGCCTCGGGCTGGACGCCAACGCCGACGTCCACCCGAGAGGGAGACCAGATTCTGGGGCACGCCGCCTGCCGCGTACCCTCGCGTCGCTGACGCTCAGTTGTTGGGAGCGCCCGCGATGATCCACGAGCGGATGCGGGTGACGTAGCCCGGGTTGTTGTCGAAGTAGGCCGTGTTGTTGCGAGGCATCCGCCCCCCGCAGTTGTTGGTGGCGCTGAGCTTCCGCACCAACAAGGAGGTGTCCGGGAATCCCGGCCGCACGCGCCGCAGGGTGCCGCAGGAGGTGTTGTTCCCGGTCACGTTCACCAGGTTTGCGTAGGAGCTTCCCTGGAGCAGGTTCAGGTTGCCGCTGGGGCTGGTGTTGTCGTGGCAGCTGACGCAGGCCTCGTTCCAGATGAACTGGATGTGCTCGGAATAGGTGGGGACGGTGACCTGCACGTTCAGCGAGCGCGTCACGGAGGCCACACCATCGGACACCACGACCTGCACCTGCACGGTACGGGGGCTGTTCGACGTGACCTCCGCGGAGCGCCAAGTCGCTGAGGCGGTATTCCCGTTGGTGAAGGCGCCCAGGTCCGCGGGGTTCGTCCTCCAGCTATAGGTCAGCGGATCCCCATCCGGATCGCTGGCGCCGATGGACAGCGCGATGGAGTCCCCGGACAGGACGGTGATGGGCCCGGTGATCGCGGAGTCCACCGTGGGGGGGCGGTTGGCGCTCGGATCGTTCGCCACCACCACGTCCACGGAGGAGACGGCGGCCCCTCCCCGCTCGTCGGTGGCCGCCACCTGGAGGGTGAAGGTCGTCCGGGTCGAGAGCAGGGGCGCCGTCCACGTGGGGTTCGAGGCATTCGCGTTGTTGAACGTGCCTTGGGGCGAAGCCGGCGAGCGCTGGGTCCAGGTGTAGCTCAGGGCCCTGCCTTCTGGATCGCTCGCCCGCGCCGTCAGGGTCGTCCCCTGTCCCTCATTGACAGTGGCGGGAGCGGCAGTCACCTCCGTGAAGACCGGGGGCTCGTTGCGCACACCCACCGAGAAGGCGATGGGCGCGGAGGTGGTGGTGTTGCCGGAGGAGTCCAGCGCCGCGACCGTGAGCACGTAGTCTCCTTCGGGCGTCTGGCTGGCGTTCCAGACACATCCGAAGGTGGCACCGGAGGCCTTGGCCTCGTTGTCCGCGCACGCGAGCACGTTGGAGACATAGAAGGCCACCTTGGCGACGGTACCGGAGTCATCCTCCGCGACGGCCTCGAGCCGCCGCTGGCCGGTGATGAACTCCCCCGCCGTCACCCCGGCGGTGAGTTGGACGCGCCCGGGCGCCACCGCATCCCCGGGGCTCGGCTGTGGCTCTGGATCCGAGCCGCAGCCAAGCCAGGCCAGACCCAGAAACAGCGCGCACGACAACGCTCGTCCCTTCCACCGGGACAGCGAAGACGACATGGACTCGTTCATGATGCGTCCCCTCAGGAGAATGCCGGGGACGCTCTAACACACCCCGCCCGCACTCCCGGTAGAGCCCCTCGCCCGCTCTTCGTTGCACCTCCAAGTAATAGACGGAGCCCAAGGTGACCCGGAGGGCCTGGGTGCTGCACAATCCCCCGTGATGAACCTCGAGCAGCTGATGCACGACTTCGTCCAGCGCAGCTCCCTGCTCGCGCTGGGGGCCATTACCGCTGGGGGCTTTGCCCTCATCTACTTCGGCCTGGGTGGCCTGGGCACCCTGCTCACCCGTCGCGTCTTCCCTCGGCTCGGCATCGGCCGCGTCATCGATGCGCACCCCCTGCGCCCTGGCCAGGTGCGCGAGGAGATCGGCTGGTCGCTCGTCTCCATCGCCCTCTTCGGCGGCTATGGCGCCCTCACCGTCTGGCTCGACTCCCTCGGCATCACCCGCATCCGCTGGGAGCTCACCGCCTCCGGCCTGCTCGTGGACCTCGTCGTCCTCACCGCCTGGAACGAAGCCCACTTCTACCTCTGCCACCGGGTGCTCCACACGCGCTGGCTCTTCCGCCACGTCCACGCCATCCACCACCGCTCCCGCGTGCCCACCCCTTTCTCCACCTACAGCTTCCACCCCGTGGAGGCCACGCTGCTCGGCAGCGTCATGGTCCTGCTCCAGCTCTTCTACGACGTCAGCATCTGGGCCGCCCTCACCTACCCCCTGGTGAGCCTCACCATGAACACCTTGGGCCACCTCAACTACTCGCTCCTGCCCGGCCACTGGTGGACCAAACCGCTGCGCGCCAGCGAGCACCACGGCCTCCACCACCGCAAGGTGAACGGCAACTTCGGCTTCCAGATGCCCGTGTTGGATCTCGCCCTCGGCACCGAGCTGTCTGACGCGCCGCATCAGGCCCAGGTCCGTCTTGCATCTGACCGGGCTCCGTAGTGGATAAGGGGGCATGAACAACACCACCGCCCTCGCCTCCTCCGACTCCATCTGGGAGAAGGAGATCGTCCCCCAGCTCGAGCGCTACATCCGCATCCCCAACAAGTCCCCCGCCTTCGAGCCGGACTGGGCCAAGCAGGGACACATGGAGCAGGCGGTGAAGCTCATCGCCGACTGGGCCCAGGGCCAGGCCGCCCACATCCCCGGCCTCAAGGTCGAGGTGGTGCGGCTCCAGAACGAGAAGGGCGAGCCGCGCACCCCCGTCATCTACATGGAGATTCCCGGCGAGGGGAAGGACACCGTCCTCCTCTACGGCCACCTGGACAAGCAGCCCGAGATGGTCGGCTGGCGCCAGGGCCTCAACCCCTGGGAGCCCGTGCGCGAGGGCGACAAGCTCTTCGGCCGCGGCGGCGCCGATGACGGCTACTCCTCCTTCGCCTCGCTGGCGGCCATCCGTCTGCTCAAGGAGCAGAAGCTGCCCCACTCCCGCTGCGTCGTCCTCATCGAGGCCTGCGAGGAGAGCGGCTCCTATGACTTGCCCGCCTACATCGAGGCCCTGGCCCCCCGCATCGGCCAGCCCTCCCTCGTGGTGTGCCTGGACTCGGGCTGTGCCAACTACGAGCAGCTGTGGATGACCACCAGCCTGCGCGGCCTCGTCTCCGGCAACCTCCGCGTGGACATCCTCACCGAGGGCGTACACTCGGGCGACGCCAGCGGCCTGGTCCCCTCCTCCTTCCGCATCCTCCGCCAGCTGCTGGACCGCGTGGATGACGTGGCCACCGGCCGCGTACGCGTCGAGGCCCTGCACGTCCAGATTCCCCAGGCCCGCCTGGAGCAGGCCAAGGCGGTGGCGCAGGTGCTGGGCACGGAGGTGTACGACCGCTTCCCGTGGACCGAGGGCTCGCGGCCGGTGTCGAGCGATGGCACCGAGCTGATCCTCAACCGCACCTGGCGCCCGGCCCTCTCCATCACCGGCGCCGAGGGCATGCCGGCCCTGGGCAGCGCGGGCAACGTGCTGCGGCCCTACACCTCGCTGAAGCTCAGCATGCGCATTCCTCCGCGCGTGGACCCCGTCGCCGCCAGCAAGGCGCTCAAGGAGACGCTGGAGAGCAACCCGCCCTACGGCGCCAAGGTCACCTTCGATGGCGAGAAGGCCAGCGCTGGCTGGGACGCCCCGGCCCTGGCGCCGTGGCTGGAGAAGGCCACCGCCGACGCCAGCCAGGCCTTCTTCGGCAAGCCCTTCATGGCCATGGGCGAGGGCGGCACCATCCCCTTCATGGAGATGCTGGGCAAGCGCTTCCCCGAGGCCCAGTTCCTCATCACCGGAGTGCTCGGGCCGGGCTCCAACGCGCACGGCCCCAACGAGTTCCTGCACATCCCCACTGGCAAGAAGCTCACCGCCAGCGTGGCCAGCGTCATCTCCGCGCACTTCAAGCGCTAGCGGACGGCTACTTCGGGGCCGGCTTCTGCCGGTCCTCCGAACCCTCCTCGGGGCTCTTCTCGTGCGGCTTCACCGTCGAGCGGATGACCATGAACTTGTTCAACAGGTCGAACCAGAACGGGGCCCCGAGCATGATGGCGAAGGCGGTACACAGCCAGCCGAAGATCGGCTGGAACACGTACGCCCAGAGCCAACCCGCGGAGAAGCGCTCGAGCTTCTTGCCCTCGAGCACCTCGCGCTGAGGCCCGGGCCAACCCGCCTCCCAGCCAATCGGCAGCCCGAGGTTCTGCAGCTCCGTGTACCGCTCGCGCATCGGGAGCTTGGGCTGCGACTCGCCCCGGGCCCGCGCCTCGGCCTCGGCGACGACCGCCTTGCGGATGGCGTCGTCCTTGGACAGGTAGTCGATCAGGGTCAGCGAGTTCACGTTCAGCGCGATGGTGATGCCCAGGCCCAGGATGAACAGGATGGCCTGCGTCCGGCGCTTGTACCAACCGGAGACCCGGTCCATCGAGCTGTTGAACCAGCCCTCGATGTTCTTCTGCGCCTGCGCCAGGCTGCCATTGGCCGTGTCGATCGCGATCAGCAGCGCCCGCTGCACGGCCGCGTTCTTGATTTCACCGACCGACGTGCGCAGCCGCTCCAATGAAATCGTCGGCGCGCTCGCGTCGGCATGGGCGACGTTGGCCATGTCGCTGCCGCGGGCGACGATGTCCATCAGCGCCAACGCGAAGTTGCTGGCGGGAATGTAGGACGGGAGCTGGGAGCGACCGGGCATCCGCTGCCGCTTCGGGTCGATCTGCTTCTCGTCGTAGCCCCCCTGGTAGAGGCTGAAGATCAGCGGGTGCTTGTAGAGCGACTGTGCCAGCCCTTCTCCCTTGAGATCGTGGAGCAGCTCCCGGATTCCCAGCTCCAGGTGGATGGCGCGGCTCTTCATCCACCCCTCCAGGGCTTCTCGGACCGCCGAGCAGATGAGGCTCAGCAGCAGGTACACCAGGATGAGACCAATCGCGACGTCGAGGATCTCCGAACCGAACATCGACATGCCCCCCGCATGAATGGACTGCCTGGATTGTAGCCGGCTGGGTCAGCCGGCGCGACGCGGGCGAGCCAGCGCCAACAGCAGCAGCAGCGCGGCCCATGCAACCGCCCCGCTCTCGTGGGCCCCACAGCCACAGCCGGACGAGCCCCCCTCTCCGTCTCCATCCTCGAGGAGATCCACCGCCACGTTGAACTGGCACTCCACCTTGTTACCCGAGTTGTCCGAGGCGGTGAGGACCACGCGCGTGCTCTCTCCCGGAGGCAATACGGTCCCCGCGGGCGGCTCGAACACGAGCTGCACCGGCGAGGCCTTGTCCGCCACCTTCACCTCGGGGTAGCGGATCTCCGCGCCCTCGGGGCCGGTGGGCTCGAGGAACATCGACCGGGGACAGGTGATGGCCGGAGGCTCCGTGTCCTGCACCGACACCGGGATGGTGCAGGTGGCGTTATTGCCCGCCTCGTCCCGCGCCGTCACCGTCACCGGGGTGACTCCCACCGGGAAGGCGCTGCCGGAGGGGTGGCTGTACTCGACGACCGGGTTCTCCGTGAGGTCATCCGTGACGAACACGGAGTAGTTCACCGTGGCGCCCTCCAGGCTGGTGGCCTCGAAGGAGAAGCCCGGCGGGCAGGTCAGCCTCGGCGGAGAGCGATCGCAGATGTCGAAGGCCCACAGCTCATCGCCCAACGTCGGCTCGGTCGCGACGAAGAAGAACTTCGAGCCGGCCAGCGTCAGGCCGCGCGGGTTGGAGCCCGCGTCCCCTGGATAGAGGTCCATGATCTGGACGGTGCCCTCGGGGGTCCCATCGCTCTTCCAGAGCTCTGTTCCATGCACCCCGTCGCTGGTGGCGAAGTAGAGCGTTCCGCCCACCCCCACCATCTCTTGGAGGTCCGCCTCCTCCACCTGGGGCAGCACGTCCATGAGCGGGTAGGTCCCCGCATCCGTCCCGTCGCTCCGCCAGAGCACCTCGCGGTCCTCCTCGGCGAGTCGGAAGAACACCTGGCCGCTGGCACCCGTGAGCTGGCGGGGCCGGGGCCCGAGGATGCCTTGCGTGAGATCCTTCACCAGCACGGTCCCGTCGGTGGTCCCGTCGCTCACCCACAAGTTGGGGCCGGTGACGCCATCATCCGCGCTGAAATACATCCGGTTGCGCGTGACGACCAGGTCGCTCGGCACCGAGTCGGCCAAGCCTCTCCAGATATCCTTGATCCGGAAGGTGCCCGCCGCGGTCCCATCGCTGGTCCAGAACTCACGCCCCTGGGGCCCATCATCCGCGTTGAAGTAGGCCTTGCCGTTCATGGTGACGAACCAGTCGGGGCCAGAGCTCTCCCGGAACCGGAGATCCTTCAGCAGCACCGTGGTCTCCGGAGTGCCCCCGCTCTTCCACAGCTCCAGGCCATTGATGGCGTCGTCGCCCGCGAAGAGCAGCGTGTCTCCCACCCCGGTCATGATGGGCCCCACGTTGTTCCGAGGAAGGATGATGTCCTTTACCCGCACCGTGCCCCCATCCCTCCCGTTGGTCCTCCACAGCACCGAGTCGTCCGTGCTGAAGAAAAGCTGCTCGCCCGCAGCCGTCAGGTTGGAGATCACCCCCGGGTTGGCGGGACCCGGCTCGAGATCCTCCACCAACCGCGTCCCCGCGTCCGTCCCGTCGCTCTTCCACAGCTCTCTGCCGTGGGTGCCATCAAGCGCGGTGAAGTACACCCCGTCGCGGGCCGCCGTCAGGCGCTCGATCGCCGAGCCCTGAGGGCCCGGCCGGACGTCCATCACCGGGTAGGTGCCTTGTGCCGTGCCGTCACTGCGCCAGAGCTCCTGGCCGGTGGTGCCGTCATTGGCCGCGAAGTAGAGCACCCCATTGGCCGCGACCCGGGCAGGGACTCCCGCATCCGGGAAAGCACCTACGGGCCCGGGGCGGATGTCGCTGACCCGCTCCGGCGGCGAGCACTGGTTGTCGAGGGTGCCACGCTGACGCGCCAGGCCTGCCCCGCCGTCATCCTCCGAGAGGGGCCCACAGCCCACGGCGACGCCGTACAGGCCACAGAGCAGCAGCAGGACCGACCGCCAGATCAGCGTGACTCTCATCCGTGAACGCCCCTGGAGAGGGTGGCGAACTCCGGAGCGAGAGCATAGCCGGCCCGGAGGCCCCTACGCCGCCTCCTCCTCGTACGCGGAGGGCTTGAAGTACAGCTCGAACAGCCCGCCCAGGAAGAAGCGTCCAAAGCGACCCACCGCCTCGAGCTGCTCCTGCACGTTGGCCGCGTGCGTTACCCGGAAGGTGGACACCTGCCGGGCGAAGTCCTCCACGGAGATGCGCAGCACGCCCTTGTAGGCCAGCGCCCCCTCGGGGCCCTCGCCCCGCCGCACCGTGACGAAGAGCGTGGTGGTGTCCTCCCAGAAGTCGATGCCGGGGTCGTCGGTCAGCTTCTTGAACCCCTCCAGGAAGAAGCGCTCGCCCGTGTCCGACAGCAGGTGCATCTTGTAGCGCAGCTGCTTGTAGTCGGGCCGCTCCGGGTCCGGCACCAGCACGTGCAACACCCCGCGCGTAATCGTCAGCGGGTTGGCGGACAGGGCGGGCGCCTGCACACACCCGGTGAGCCCCATGGGGTGCGTGGGGTCGACGAGCATCGCCCGGAGGTCCTCCACCATGACGGTGACGATGAAGCGCAGCGAAGAGGCCCCGGGCAGATCCGGGTGGGCGGCCTGCCCGTAGTCAAGGTGTACCGAGGGAGAGATGGTGCCCTTCAGCGTCTCGGTGAAGCGCAGGCCCAGGCGCGGCGCGGGCGCCGGCAGCACCTCGGGCAGCGGCGTGTAGTCGATGCGCCAGCCGTGCCGTCGCGCGAACAGCGCCGCGAAGCGCTCGGAGACCGCGGAGATGGTGAGCAGCGGGTTGATGCCCAGCGAGCGCGGAATCACGGAGCCGTCGCACACGTACAGGCCCTCGTGGACCGCCGTGCCCTCCTCGCCCGAGAAGACCCGACCCTCGTGGTCCACCACGCCCTGCGTGGCGTCCTCTCCCATGACACAGCCGCCGAGCGGGTGGGTGACGAGGATGGCGTTGTCCAGCAGCCGCGCACCCACCGGGTTGCGCACGAAGGTGCCCCCGAGCGCCTCGGTCGCCTTGCGCAGCTTGCTCTCCGCGCGCAGGAAGCTCTCCTGGCGGCCCACGCCGGGCCACACCGCGCGCAGGGAGTCTCCGTCCAGCTTCAGCTCTCCGTCGCCCTCGTCGTGCGTCATGGCGAACAGCGTCTGCGTGTTGTGGACGGCGCCGTGGTAGGGCCCGCGCACCAGGCTCTCCGCCACGCGGGCCTGCTCGGTCACCCCGTCCACGAAGCCCTCGTCCGTGTCCTCGCCGATCAGCGGCGCCACCGCCGCGAACAGCGCGGGCAGGTAGCCCGCCAGCGCGGCCGGCACCGCGCCCTCTTCAATCACCATGCCCTCGTCGAGGTACGGCGCGTCGCGCTTGTCGATGATGCCGGTGATGCTCGGGCCCACCGGCTCGTGGTTCTTCTCCCGGTGCTCCCCGTACCCCACCGCGTTCACCGGCACGTCCAGGTTGTACCCGAACGACATCACGTCCCCGTTGCCGGAGAAGTGCCGGCCCAGCTCCGGCGACAGCGACAGCCCCGCCGCCCGCGAGCGCAGGAGGAGCTCCGTGGAGCCCAGCGTCCCCGCCGCGAGGACCACGTGGTCGGCGGTGAGGAACTGCAGCGGCGCGTCGAACAGCTCCCGCCCCACGCCCACCAGCCGGTAGTACACGCGCCAGTTGTTCGCGCCGCGCTCCACGTGGTGTACGGCCACATGGGTGAACAACTCCGCGCCGTGCAGCTGCGCGTCCGGCAGGTAGTTCATCTGCACGGTGTTCTTCGCGCCCTCGTTGCAGCCGGTGGCGCAGTCGCCGCACAGCGTACAGGCCCGCTGCCGCAGGCCCGCGGCGTTGAGCCCCTCCTGGAAGGAGATGGCCAGGGGCGGGCGGTAGAAGCGGCCGCCCGTGAGCGTCGCCGAGCGCTCCAGCGCGTCCATCTTGCGCAGCCTCGGGTGCCGCTGCGGGTAGGGCTGCGGCGACAGCATCCGCTGGGCGTGGGAGAAGCCGTCCTCGAGCAGGCCGTCGAGGTCCTCGCGGAAACCCCTGGGCCAGCTCTCGTCATCGAGGACGCGGCGCTCCGGAGGCAGCACCACGCTGGCGTTGATCAGCGAGGTGCCTCCCAGCCCACAGCCGGTGACGACAGCCAGATCCCCCAGCATGTGGAGCGAGAGCAGCCCCGTGGGAGAGCCCACCCGGAGCTTGCCCAGCATCGAGCCCCCGGGCCCGGTCATCTGCGTGTCGCGCAGGAGCTGGGAGTTGTTCCGGGGGAACTCTCCCGGCATCCGCTCCTTGCCGCGCTCCAGCACACAGACCTTCTGACCCGCACGGGCCAGCCGCGAGGCGGTGATGGCGCCTCCGTAGCCGGAGCCCACCACCACCACGGGCCAATGCCCACTCAACCTGTCCAGAGAAGAAGCCAGCCGTCGCATTGTTCGCTGCCGCCTCTAGCGGCTCGTCCACCAGTTCTTGAACTGCTTCCAGGAGATCTTCCCGGTGCGCTCGGTGTCGATGATGTCGAGCGCGATCTGAAGCTCTTCGTCCGTCACGTTCTGCCCGAGCGCCTCCAGGAGCCGAGCGAACTCGGGCGCCTCGATGGAGCCCGTGCGGTTGCGGTCGTACTTCTGGAAGATGTCGAGCAGCTCGTTGCCGGAGCTGGTCAGATCATCCACAGCCGCATGCTCGGGTGCGAGCGCCTGGGTCCCGGCGGAGGTCGTCTCCACGACCAGGGGCCGATCGACCTCGGGGCTGAAGGAGGCGCCCGTCTCGCTCGAAGCCGGCGCGGCCTTGGGGCTGGCTTTCTTCTTCGCCTTGGGGCGGGAGGCGCTCTTGCGTGCCGGGGGGGCGGCCTTGCGAGCCGGCTTCCCGGCTGCCTTCCGGGCAGGCTTCGCGGCAGCCTTGCGCGCGGGCTTCGCGGCGGCCTTGCGCGCCGGCTTCCCCGCGGCCTTCTTGGCGGCCTTCCGGGGTGACTTCGCGGCGGGCTTCCGAGCCGCCTTCTTGGCGGTGGTGGTGCGCTTCGCAGGCTTCTTCTTCGCGGCAGCGGCCTTACGGGCCGGCTTCTTCTTGGCCATCGTGATCCCCTCCCAACGGTGTGGGGGCATCGTATCTGTCCGGCGCCCAACACGTCAGGGAATTGGCGCTGGCGGCCGCTTCCGGTCCGTAAGCGAGCGCGTCCCGGGTTGACGCGGGCCCCTTCCCTTCCCCTCGGAAACCCTTGGGAAATGAGCCTTTGGCGCCCCGCGCGGAGGTGGCAACCCCCTTGCACAAGGGTTGGGGCGAGGAACGAAGGAGCCCCGCCCATGTCCCGCATCGCGAGCACCGAGATCATCACCCCGAAGGCCCTCTCCGCCGAGGCCCGCGAGCAGCTCATCGACGCGCTCTACGCCGTCCACCAGCAGATCTTCGACGGGGTGGAGCGGGAGTCCTTCGCCAGGTACGTGGTGCTGTCGAAGGCCGAGCACACCTGGATCCAGGTCCACAAGAACGAGGCCCAGGAGATCGTCGGCTACTTCGCCTTCCACATCTTCGAGCGGCGGCTCAACGGGGCGCTCACCGCCGTGTTCCGGGCGGAG
Organism: Hyalangium ruber; assembly: GCF_034259325.1. Taxonomy (NCBI): domain Bacteria; kingdom Pseudomonadati; phylum Myxococcota; class Myxococcia; order Myxococcales; family Archangiaceae; genus Hyalangium; species Hyalangium rubrum. The sequence continues at coordinate 71,013 of NZ_JAXIVS010000020.1, forward strand.
GCGGGCTCGCTGCGCGAGTACCGGGGCAGCAACGTAAACGTGCGCTTCGGGCTGACGCTGGCGCTGCGCTACCTGCTGCGGCACCCGGGCCGGAAGGCGTTCTACCTGGGCTCGCTGGTACACCCCTCCAGCTACTCGATGTTCGCCAAGTACTGCGGCGAGGTGTGGCCACGTCGCGAGGCACAGACGCCTCCGGAGTTGAGCTCCTTCATGGATGGGCTGGCCAATGAGTTCGGCCTGGAGCGGGTGGACCCGGCCAACCCGCTGGTGCGTCAGGTGGGCTGGCAGACGCGCGAGACAGAGGCGGAGCGCGAGTACTGGCGGCACTGCGACAAGCCCGCCGCCCGCTTCTTCATCGACGCCAACCCCGGCTACGTCGAGGGGCACGGGCTGGTGACGGTGGTGCCGGCGACGGCGGCCAACATCCTCCACCTCATCCGCGTGATGGGTGAGCGCAAGCTGCGCCAGCCGGTGCAGGCCGCGGTGTCCCTCGCGCGACGGCTGCCGATGGGCGCGCGCATGCTGCGCTCGGAGATCGTTCGACAGCTGAAGGCCGCCCCGCTCTTTGCCCACTTCGATGAGGGCACGCTGAAGGCGGTGGCCGCGCGGGCGCAGATCCTCGACATGCCCGCCGGGCAGTACGTCTTCCGCGAGGGTGACACCAGCAACGAGCTGTACCTGCTGGCCCGGGGCGCCGCCTACGCGCTGGAGGGCCGCGAGGAGCAGGTGGTGAACGAGATGGGCAGCGGGGCGGTGTTCGGAGAGATCGCCATGCTGGCGGGGGAGCGCCGCTCGGCCTCCATCCGCACCGCCACGGCTTCGACGCTGGTGCGCATTCCTCGCGAGGCGCTGGTGCCGCTGCTGGAGGGCAACGTGGGCCTGTGCCAGGGCGTGTGGCAGACGTTCGCCGAGCGCCGCTTCGAGTCGCTGGTGCGCGGCACGGCGCGCTACGGGCAACTGGGCCGCCAGGGGCGTCAGGCGTGGCTGCGTCAGGGAGAGCACCGCGAGCTGGCGCCGCACCAGGTGCTCACGGTGGAGCCGGGCTCGCACCTGCTGGTGCTGTCGGGCGCGGTGGAGTTCGCCCACGCGGCGCCGCTCATGGCTCCCCAGGGCGGGCTGCTGCTGGAGGTCGAGCGCCCGCTGCGCGTGGTGGCCCAGGAGTCCGCTCGCGTCGTCCTGCTGCCTCGCGAGGCCACGCTGCCCCGCGAGGCTTCCCCAGCGCAGGCGGCCTGAGCTTCACGGCCCCTGCGCGCTGGGGAGGTACAGCGCTCGCTCAATCCCTAATCAATGCAGATGTTCCGCACGCAGCAGGCCCAACACACATCGTGGCTCCCGCCAGCGGCCTTACAGTCGTAGACGCACTGAGCCATCTCAGGAGTGATGCTGGGAACGTTGGCTTCCGCGCTGAGGCTGGAGGCGTTGGCCGACGCTCCACCCAGGCCCAGGCCGAACAGAAAAACGGTCGCGGTGATCAGCTTCTTCTTCATCTCGAGCTCCTCCCGGAAGTGCGCCCCTCGTCGAGGCGTGGGCAGAGCATACTATGCTGCGCACATGACCGAGCGACGCGCGTTCCGAGTGGCGCTTCTCCTGTGGCTGGCCGTGGGCTTCGGCGTCTGTGGCAGCGGCCCCACCCCACCCGCGCTGGCCAAGGACCCTCAGCTCACCTTCGAGGTGGCCGTTCCCACCGACACTCCCGTCAACGCGGATGTGTGGATCTCCGGCAACCATGCCGCGCTCGGCCAGTGGAACGGCTCGGGCCTGAAGCTGACGCGCGCTCCGGACGGGCGCTACACCACGAGCCTCTCCCTGCCCTCGGGCACCGCGCTCGAGTTCAAGGTGACTCGCGGCTCTTGGAACACCGTGGAGAAGAGCACCTCCGGCGAGGAGACCTCCAACCGCACCCTGCGCGTCGGCACCCGCTCCGAGCGCGTCTCCCTCACCGTCGCCCGGTGGGCCGACTCTTCCAGCCCCCTGCCTCCGCACACCGTGGCCGGCAACGTTCGCTACCTGCGCGACGTGGCCTCCCGCCACCTGCCTCGCAAGCGCGACGTCATCGTCTGGCTGCCTCCCGACTATGACGCCAACCCCAAGCGCCGCTACCCCGTGCTCTACATGCACGACGGGCAGAACCTCATGGACTCCGCCACCTCGTTCTCCGGCGAGTGGCGCGTGGATGAGACGGCCCAGCAGCTCGTGCAGTCCGGCACCGTCGAGCCCCTCATCATCGTCGGCGTCTACAACACCGAGGACCGCTTCTCCGAGTACACCCAGGTCCAGGACACCGGCGAGTTCGCCCACCTCGGCGGCGGCAACGCGGATGCCTACGGGCGCTTCCTCGTCGAGGAGCTCAAGCCCCTCATCGACAAGACGTTCCGCACCCGGAAGGGCGCCAGCGACACGGGGCTCGCGGGCTCCTCGCTCGGGGGCCTCGTCACCCTGCACCTGGGCCTCAAGTACCCGAACACCTTCCGCCGCCTGGGCGTGGTGTCGCCCTCCGTGTTCTGGGGCAACCGGGACATCGTCTCCCGCGTGAAGGCGCTCAAGAAGAAGCCGTCCTCCCGCGTCTGGGTGGACATTGGCACCGAGGAGTCACGCGGCAGCCAGGAGACCGTGGACGACACCCGCTTGCTGCGCGATGCCCTGGTGGCCCAGGGCTGGGTCGCCGGCAAGGACCTCCACTATGTGGAGATCCCCGGCGCCTTCCACACCGAGAGCGCCTGGGCCGAGCGCTTCGACGACATCCTCCAGTTCCTCTACCCCGCTCCCGCTACGCCGGCTCGATGAAGTTCAGCCGGTAGCCGTCCGGATCCGTGAGGACGATCTCCCGCGTGTGCCAGGGCTGGCTGGTGGGCCCTTCCACGTCCACCCCCTGCGCCAGCGCTCGGGAGGCCACCGCGTTGATGCCCCCTTCTCCCGCCCGAAACCCCACCAGCACGCCAAGGCCCCGCCGGCCCTCCAGCCCCGCCCCCGTTGGCACGGAGACCAGATAGACGTCCGCGCTCTCGCCCCACCGCAGGTGGATGAAGGGCGGCTCCGCCTGCACCCGCTCGAAGCCCAGCCCCTCGTAGAACCGCGCCGAGCGCTCGGCGTCCGAGACCAACAGCTTCACGAAAGACATCATCCCCGCATCGATCGCCATGCCTGCTCTCTAACGAAGGGCGGCGATGAAGGCCAGAGCCCGGCCACGTGCGTTCACTGGCCGCGGCTCAGCCGCTGCACATCCACGAAGGGTCCTGCCTGGAGCGAGCGGGTGAGTTCGGCCCATCCCTCGGGGTCGCCCGTCACCTCCGCGAGCAGATCGCGGGGCACGGTGAGGCTCTCCAACGACTGGCCCTGACGGTCCAGCACGGTGAAGTCCAAATCTCCCGTATCCGACGCCACGCCGGTGAGCCGCAGCTCGGCGCCCAGGGGCAGCGGCGGCTCCTGCATGTCGCGCAGCAGCAGCAGCTTGAGCTCCTCCAACGCCACATCGTCCAGCCCCGCGTCAAAGGCCAGGAGCTTCTCGCGCAAGGCCTCCCAGCTGAAGACGACGCGCGCCTTCAGGGCGTCGCCCAGTTCGCGCTCGGCGGCGCTGGCACCCGCCCCAAATGCCCTGTTGAAGCTGTCGAGGGCGCTGGCTTCCAGGGCCTTCCAGTCGTCGACCTTGTTACGCGGAAAGGCCGCCATCCACTGGCCGCGTCCCACGTCCAGGTAGCTGAGCCTCGGCTCCATGCGGACGGTGCCCTGGCAGTGCGGACACGTTGCTCGCTGGAAGGTCTCATCGAGGATGGCCTGGCGCAGGTCGGGCCGCCGGTCCGCGTTGACGCTGGCGCACAGCTCGAAGGAAAAGGAGCGGTCGCAGCTCGGGCAGTTCAGGTCGGTCGGGTTGAACAGGGACACGGAGCGTCCTTTCTGGGGTGGGGCTCAGGGGATGACGATGGGCACGTGCATGCTCTTGCCGTCGTAGGCGGTGGCACCGCAGCGCGCGTGGGCCCAGTCGCCTCCCACCGCCGAGCAGATGCGGAAGGTGCTGATGTTGGAGATGGGCACGTTGATCCCCGGCGTGTCGCAGCGCCCGCTGTAGCTCCAGGAGAGGCTGCGGTTGACGGAGTTGACGCCGATGCACGGGCCAATCCACGCGCCGGTGTCGCGCCGCTGCACGTCGATGGAGTACTGGGCGCCCGTCTCCTCCTCGCTCCAGCTCAGGTCCACGAAGGGCGTGGTGCCCCCGGGGAGCTGCAGGAAGACATCGTCGGAGACCCCATCGTAGGCCGTCTCGACGAACGGTCCCCACGTACCGTTGTTCGAATAGAAGATGCGGAAGGCGGCGATGTCTCCCTTGTTCACCATGCGGCTGCCCGCGCTTGGGCACACGCCGTTGAACTGGGTCTTGTTCGCCGTTCCGATGAGGCCCGTGTAGATGCACGGGCCCACCACCGAGCCATCGCGCAGGACGAGATCGAGCGAGTAGCTGTACCCGCTCAGCCGGGTCCACCGGACCGAGACCTGGTTGAGCGAGTGCATCGCGCCGTCGGGCTTGAAGGCGATGCGCTGCTTGTACGTGCTGCGCGAGGTGAAGTTCCCCGCGGGCTCGAAGGCCCCCACGTGGAAGATGTTGAAGTACTCGCCTCGGCGATCCACCACCACGTTGTGGCCATGGCTCTGGATCAACGCCCCGGACGCATTGCGCATCGCCTGCGAGAGCGGCCGCACCGCACGCGCCCGGGTGAGCTGGGTCACGGAGTCCGCCATGATGTAGTTCATCGCGTACTGGCTGTTGAACCAGCCCGTGCTGAAGAGCAGGTAGTAGATGCCATTGCGCTTGAAGAGCTCGGGGGCCTCGTTGATGCCCTCCTCGTGGCCAGGGAGGGCGTAGAGCGCCGGGCCCGCGTGGTTGTAGACCGTGCCGGGCGCCGCCGTGTTGAACGAGGAGATGTTGTTGCCCCGGTCGAACCACACATAGAAGAGCCAGCGGCCCGAGGTGTCATTGAAGGTGGCCGAGTCGATGCGGATGTTGCGGTTGCAGCCCTGCGCCGTACAGGCCGAGCCGATGGTGGTGCGCGGATAGGTCGTGTTCGGGTTGATCGGCTGGGGCGCACCGAAGTTGAGGTTCAGGTCGGACGCCGTGGCCACGAAGGTCGTCACGTCCTGGCCGGAAGCCGGGCACGCCGCACCGTTGGGGACCCTCTGGGCCGAGAAGTAGAGCTGGTAGAGGCCGTTGAACTTGCCCAGGTCCGGCGCCCAGACCATGCAGTAGTCGTAGGTGGGATCGGCCGAGGAGGGGTTGTAGCCGCGCTTGTAGTGGAAGCTCGTGAGGTCGCTGCTCTCGTAGAGGGGGATGGACCACGCGTCTCCCGTGCCGGTGAGGAAGAACAGGTCATCGTGTTCCTTGTGGACGTCGGGGTCGGCCAGCCCCCCCACCAACAGCGAGCGCGCGTAGAAGTTGGCGCCACGCGTGGTGCAGGAAGCACCCTGGAAGCCCTCGTCACAGACGCAGACCGGGCTGCCGGCGTTGTCCTTACAGACGCCATGTCCGCCACAGGTGACGCCAGTACATACCGCGGCCGCCGCCAGCTCGGAGGACACCGCAGCGCCGCTGGGAGTGGGCTCGGGGCTGTCGTCCTCCATGCCGGCACAACCGAGGAGCGCCGCGAGGGCGATGAACGAGGCGAGTGTCGATGGAAGTCTGGGATGCATGGTCCCTCTCAAAGCCTTGGAGTGTAGATTGGCTCGTACACCGGGCATGGCCTTGATTTCCAGCTTTTCACAGGAAAACTAATTTAGAATGCATCCCTCCGACACCGTCATGCGGGAGCTGGCCCAGGCCGCCGATCCCGAGAAGGCCGCCTTCCTTCCCCGGTTCTTCAAGACAGGCCCCGGGGAGTACGCCGAGGGGGACCGCTTCCTCGGGGTGACTGTTCCCCTCCAGCGCCGCATCGCCAAGCGCCACCGGGACATGCCCCTGGCCGAGCTCGAGGCGCTGGTGCGCAGCCCCATCCACGAGCACCGCTTCACCGGCTTCCTCATCCTCATCGAGCAGTTCCAGGCCGCCGAGGCGCCCACCCGCGCGCGCCTCTTCGCCTTCTGCCGCAAGCACCTGAAGCAGCTGAACAACTGGGACCTCGTGGACCTGGTGGCTCCCAAGCTCATCGGGGCGCACCTGATCGAACACCCGGAGCTTCGGCCCATGCTCCACACGTTCGCCGGCTCTCCCTCGCTGTGGCGGCGGCGCATCGCCATCATCACCACCCAGGCGTTCATCCGGCGGAGAGATCTCCAGGAGACGCTGGTGCTCGCCGAGCGCCTCCTGGATGACCCGCACGACCTGATCCACAAGGCCGTCGGGTGGATGCTGCGCGAGGTGGGCCAGAAGGACCTGACCGCGCTGGAGTCCTTCCTGGAGCGCCATGCCCAGAGGATGCCGCGCACCATGCTGCGCTACGCCCTGGAACGCCTGCCGCCTCAGCGCCGCCAGGACTTCATGGCGCGGTAGCGGGCTTGCGGCCGTACTTCTTCAGGGCCTCCATCAATCGGTCCTGCGGCATCGCGAAGACTCGAATTCCATCCGCTCCCGTCATCGTCTCCGCGGCGAGCATGGCGTTGAGGATGGCCTCCTGCGTGGCCTGCACGGTGGCCTCGAAGAGCGGGTTCATCCGGTCGTTGGCGAGCATGGAGACCGTCGAGACCGGGGCCTCCGCCGCCAGCGTGGTCTGCGTCGAGAAGGCCAGGAAGATGTCTCCCGAGGAGTCCTCTCCCAGCCCTCCCATCCTCGAGATGCCCAGGGGCACCCGCCGGGCGATTCGCTCCAGTTGGTGCGACAGCAGCGGCGCATCGGTGGCGACCACGACGATGATTGAACCCGAGCCCTCGGGGAAGGACGCCTTGGAGGCTCCCTTCGGCGTACATTTGGGCATGCGGGTGATGAGCGGGTTGGAGGGCGGCTGGTCGCTCGTCGTACAGGCCTGGAGGTCCGAGATCTCCTCGCCCACCGGCACGCCCGCCACGGTGAGTTGGTGGCGCTTGCCGTAGTTGCACTGCACGAGCACTCCGACCGTGTAGCCGCCTTGCGCCTCGGAGAGCTTGCGCGAGGCCGTGCCGATACCGCCCTTGAAGCCGTGGCACATCATCCCCGTCCCGCCTCCCACCCCGCCCTCCGCGACCGGGCCCTTGCTGGCGCCGTCCATCGCGCGGAAGACGTGCTCGGGTTTGACGTGGAAGCCCTCCACGTCGTTCAGGATGCCGTCGTACGTCTCCGCCACCACCGGCAGGCCGAAGTCCCACGAGAGCCCGCGCTTCACCGCCCAGGCGATGACGGATTGATGCACCGTGCCCACGCTGAAGGTGTTGGTCAGCATCACCGGGCCGTAGAGGAAGCCCGACTCGTCCAGCCAATGCGAGCCCGTCATCTCCCCGTTGCCATTGAGCGCGTACTTCGCCGCGAAGACGGGCGCGGCCGAGGCCTTGCCTCGGGGCCACACGGCGGTGACTCCCGTGCGCGCCGGGCCCTTGCCCACCACGAGCTTGCCCTGGCCGGAGATCACCGTGGTGTGGCCCACCTCGACGCCCGGCACGTCGGTGATGGCATCCAACGGCCCCGGCTGTCCCCCGAGGGGGATTCCAAGGTCCCGGGCCCGAGGCTTCGCGGGCGCGTTCTGGGCGGCGCCCTCGCGGGACAGCCCCAGCAGGCAGAGCACGAGGAGCGGGAGGAGCAACGTCCGGCACGGTCTCATGGGGAACCTCCTAACAGGCGCACGCTTTGGAGCGAAGCACGGTGATAGGGTGCGCGCCCCGTATGCTCCCCGAGTCCATTCGCAAAGCCATCTTCTGGGCCAGTGACTTCGTCTGGGGTCCTTGGACGATGGCCCTCCTCCTGGGAGCGGGCCTGTTCCTGACGTTCCGCTACCGCTTCGTCCAGGTGACCCGCTTCCCCGAGGCGGCGCGGACCCTCATCCCCGCGCAGCAGGAGGGCGCGAAGGGAGCCCTCTCCCCCTTCCAGGCCTTCATGACGGCGCTGGGAGCCTCCATCGGCACGGGCAACATCGCCGGTGTGGCCACCGCCGTGGTGTCCGGTGGGCCGGGCGCCGTGTTCTGGATCTGGTGCTACGGGTTCTTCGCCACCGTCATCAAGCTCACCGAGGCCGTGCTGGGCATCCGCTACCGGAAGATTTTGCCCAACGGGCACGTGTCGGCCGGGCCCATGCACTACCTGCGCGACGGGCTCCGGGCGCCGCGCCTGGCGTGGATCTATGCGCTGGTGGCTGGCGTGGCGGCCCTCACCACCACGCCCTTCACCCAGCCCAACTCCATGGCCGTGGTGCTGGAGAGTCAGTTCCGCATTCCCACGTGGGCCTCGGGCGTTGGCATCGCCGTGCTCGCCTGGCTCGTCATCATCGGCGGGGTGCGCTCCATCGGCCGCGTGGCCGAGAAGCTGGCTCCGCTGAAGGTGGGGCTGTACCTGGCCGGCGGGCTGTGGGTCATCCTGTTCCACGCGGCGGAGGTGCCCGCGGTGTTCTCCCTCATCTTCCGCGAGGCCTTCTCGCTGGAGGCGGCTGGAGGCGGCGCCGCGGGCGTGGGAATCATGGTCGCCATGCGCTACGGCATCGCCCGGGGCATCTACGCCAACGAGGCCGGGTACGGCACGGCAGCGGTGGCCTATGGCAGCGCGCGCAGCGAGCAGCCGGTGCAGCAGGGGCTCAACGCGGTCATGGAGGTGTTCATCGTCTCCTTCGTCACCTCCTCCATCAGCGCGCTCACGGTGCTGGTAAGTGGGGTGTGGCGCTCGGGGCTGACGAGCACGGCGCTGGTGGCCTCGGCGTTCAATACCGCGCTGCCCACCGTGGGCGGCTGGGTGGTGGCCTTCTGCTCGTTCCTGTTCGGCTACACCACGCTGATCGGCTGGGCGTACTACGGCGAGCAGTTCCTCGAGTACATCTTGGGCACGAAGGTGGCCAAGCCCTACCGCTGGGTGTACTGCGGCCTCATCTACTTCGGCGCCGTGGGCAAACCCGAGACCGTGTGGGCCTGGGGTGACCTGATGAACGGGTTGCAGATCTTCCCCAACCTGGTGGGACTGCTTGGGCTCACGGGTGTGGTGGTGGCGGCCCTGCGTAAGCACGCGAAGGCGCAGCCCTCGGCGGCCGTGGACCGGGGTGAGCCCTCAGCGTAGGGGCAGCTCTCGGAAGACGATGTCCTGCTCGTAGCCCAGGCGCCGCGCTGTCTCCACGAAGCGCTCGCTGCCGACGATCATCTGCATGAAGTCGCTCATCCGAAACAAGTCCAGGTCCTGAGGAAGGGAGGTCGCCTCCAGGATGGGCTCGTCCGGGAGCTTCCACGCCACGCGGCCACACTTCACGCACGGAGCAGGCCGATCGGCGGGCAAGCAGTCCGGATGCACCCGTCCCCGGGGCAGCAACTCCATCTCCAACAACTCGGGTGGGTCCTTCCGTCGATAGCGCAGTTCGGTGCGGCAGCCCTTCAGTCCTTGCAGACCTTCGGATTGCAGGCGCTCCAGCGCCTCGCGCTTCATCAACAGCGCCCAGCAGTACTCCATCACCAGCGGGCAGAACTCGCCTTGGGCCTTACCCACCAGCGGGCCCAAAAGGGCTCCAGGCCGGAGGGGGACACCAGGGGGCGCCAGCGGACGCACCTGCTCGCGCAGTCGCTCGAACTCCGCATAGTCCTCTTCCAGCCTCGCCAGGTACTTATCCCGCTCGGGCAGTTGGGACAGGTCCACCGAGGGGTAGCGCTCCGAGCCAGAAGACCAGATGGCGTCACACACAGGGCAATGCACCCCTGGCAGCCCCCACTTGTTCGCAGCGTCGTAGGAGTAACGCCGAACACGCGCCTCATCGACCCAGTAGAACCTCATGTGCCTCACTCAATCACTGTCGAGCAGGTTTGAAGGCAACCGCTTCAGTTGGCACCGGTATGGCACAACGATGCCGTACAGGTTGAACTCGTAGATGAGCTGCCCAGCGTGGAGTTCGATCTCCTGTTTCGTCGCCCCGTCATTGGCCCTCGTGTACCGGCGCCACGCTTCGTTCCATGGCCCACCGTTCGCGCCCCGATGGATGCGTCGGTGCTCCTCCACTTTCAACACCAGCGTCCACTGGTGAATATCGATGCCCTTTCGCACGAACCACCGCTTGAGATCCTCCGCCTGCGGAAAGATGTGGTGCCGCTCGTAGGGCTCGCACCGCTGCGCCTCCACCTCTGCCAGCGCCTGCACCTCGCCCGCTGGCAGCGCGGGCTGCGCCTTCCATGGGATGACGAAGACCGGCTGATTCTTGCCGGGTGGAGACTGCGCACTGCCCCAGTACCGCTGCGCTTCTCCGCGGGGAGGCCTTGTCGCCCACACGCCTCGCGTGCGCACCACCTGGCCGACCCGTGGGTGCTCAACCACCTCGCGACAGCGGTACACGCCACACTGCTCGCCAGCGCATAGCGCCAGCAGGCTCCCGTTCTCTTCGCATACCTCCTCGAAGAGGACCGCCTCCGCCGAGGACTCGCAGCCCCCCTCTTCTCCGTACAGCAGTGAAGGCGTGGCCGCGCACGCCGTCAGCACGGCGCTCAGCAGCAGCCATGCCCACCCGCGCAGGGGGTTGCTCATGGCCCTCCCCTTACGCCGCCTTCTTGAGCGTTTGCCGTCCCTCATAGAGCAGCGGCACGCCGTCCTCCGGGGCCATTGTTACGTTGCGGCGCACTGGCCGGATCGGCCGATCGTGTGCCAGCGAGAAGCGGTGCGCCGACAGCAGCGTGCCCAGCACCACCTTCATCTCGAAGAGCGCGAACGCCGCTCCCAGGCACCGCCGCGCGCCTCCTCCAAAGGGCAGGTACTCGAATGGCGAGTACTTGCGCTCCAGGAACCGCTCCGGCCGGAAGCGCCCCGGCTCCGGGAAGACCGTCGGATTCGAATGGGCCAGGGTGATTGCCGCCATGATCCCCATGCCCGCCGGCAGTTCGTGCCCCTTCACCACGAGCGGCGACAGGAGCTTGCGCGACACCAGCGCCACCACCGGGAACAACCGCAGCGTCTCGTCACACACCGCCGACAGGTAGGGCAGCCGCGACAGCGCCTCCGGCTCCGGGTCCGTCCCCAGCGCCCCCAGCTCCTCGTCCAGCCGCTGCTTCGCCTCGGGCGTTCGCAACAACCAGTACAGCGCCCACGCCATGCCGATCGCCGTCGTCTCGTGGCCCGCGATCAACATGGTGAGCAGCTCGTCCTTCAGCTCCCGATCCGACAGCGGCTGGCCTTCCTCGTCCCGCGCCGACAACAGCAGCGCGAGGATGTCCTGCCCGTTCTGGCTGTCCGCGCGCCGCCGGGCGATCTGCTCCGTCAGCAGCGCGTCCAACGCCTGGGTGTTCCGCTGGAAGCGAGCCCAAGGCCCCATGCCTCCGAACGCGCGCCGCATCGGCACCATCAACATCAGCAGCGGCGTGTAGGACTCCATGTAGGCCGCGATCGCCTCGCCAAACCGCCGCACCCGCTCCGGCTCCTCCACGCCGAACACGGCGCGGATGATGATCTCCAGCGAGAGCGTCTGCGTCATCCGCAGCGCCACCAGCGGCTCTCCCGGGCGCAGCCCCTCCGTGGCCTGCAGGACGCTCTTCCGCATCAGCTCGCCATACGCGCGCATCCGCTCGCCGTGGAACGGTGGCATCAACAGCCGCCGCTCCCGCCGGTGGCGCTCGCCTCCCAACAGCAGCAGCGAGTTCGCACCCACCACCGGCTCCAGCACCACGCGGGACAACGGCTCGAACACCGCTGGATCCGCGGAGAAGATCTCCCGCAGTCCCTCCGGATCTCCCGTCACCGCGATGGTGCCCATGGGCAGCTTGGCGATAAACGGATCTCCGTAGCGCTCGGCACACTCGCGGAAGAAGCCCGCAGTGTCCTTCATGAAGTGCAGCGTTTGCAGCGGCGGGAACCGGGGCCCTCGGAGTTGCGCGGGCATGGATGCACCTCGTGGTGGACTAGCGCCGAGCCGCTGCGGCCAGCTCGGGGAAGTAGCGCTCGCGCATCCGCTGGCAGTAGCGCACCAGGTTTTCGCGCGAGCGGCCGAAATCCTTTACAGGGCTGGGCAACCCCATGTCGATCATGCTCGACACATAGGCATACACCGTCGCGTCCACCGTGCTCGGCCGCTCCCCCAGGAAGAAGGCCTTGGCGCCCAGGAAGTCCGAGACCGCCCCAAGGTCCTCCCTTCCAATCCGGTAGACCTCCTCGGGCGTGTGCCGACCCAGGCCCTGGCCCTGGAGTTGATCCACCAGCAGCTTGCGGTACGCGTCCGCGGCAGGCACCCGCTGCTCCTCGGGCAGGAAGTGCAACCGCTCCGCGAGCACCTCCCGGTACGGAGGCCAGTTGCGCTCATCCTTGTACCGCTCGTGGATGATGACCCAGTAGAAGTTCTCCTTGAGCATGCGCCGGAACGCCACCGTGATGGCGCGCTGCTCGGCCGTCAGCCCCGCGTCCGGATCCACCCCGCGCGTGGCCTTCAGGTGCTCGATGATGAAGGTCGAGTCTCCGAGGAGCGTGCCGTCCTCCTCGATGACATAGGGGATCTTCCCCTTGGGCGCCTGCGTCATGTCCAGCGGGGCCACCGTGTACGGCACCCCCGCCATGCGCAGCCACGTCTCGAGCTTCATGCACGCGGGACTGATGTTGGGCAGCCCCCAGGCACCCTCGATCTGTACCAGACGGAGCATTGCTTCCTCCCACGGCGAGCTTCCCGGGAGGATAGCCGGAAGCCCTTACCCCGCGCGACGCCGGACTGAACGGCGGACCGCGTCCAACCACCGGCCATGCACCCGCGCCGCGCGCGCTCGCGCCAGGATGCGCGCCCCCGGCCCCAGCCGCGCCTCCTCCGCCAGGCCGAGATCCTCCGCCACCTCGGTGGCCGCCATCGCTCCGGTGAGCGCCGCGCCCTCCATGTACCCCTGGGCGTCCAGGCTCGTGTGCTCGCCGCAGAAGTGCAGGTTGCCCACCCGCTCGATCTCCGCGCCCGCGATCGTCGTGAACTGCCCCACTTTGTAGGCCGAGTAGCTGCCGAGCGTCAGCGGGTGGCTGGGCCAGTGCATGCGCGCTACACGGCCATTGGCAGCGGCCTTCACTCCGGGAAACACCGCCTCGAAGCCCTCGAGGAACGCGGCGGCCTGCTGCTCCGGCGTGCCCTCGCCCAGCGCCAGGCCCTTCTGGCCTCCCGTGTACTGGGTGAGGATGCCCGCGCTGCCCGGCTGCAGGCGGCTCGTCTCCCACGTCTGCATGTAGCCCGTGTCCGAGTAGGTGCTGCCCTCGGAGAGGTGCGGCGCCGCACGCCACGGGCGCGAGGAGAAGCCCACCATCAGCTTCGCGTTCGTCCCGTAGCCCAGCTCCGCGATGGCCTTGCGCTTCGCCGCGGGCAATTCCACCCGAACGTCCACCTGCCGCAGCAGCGTGAAGGGCAGCGCGAGCACCACATGCTCCGCCTTCACCTCCCGGGTGCCCCCCGGGCTGGAGAAGCTCAGCCGGTAACGGCCGTCGGACAGCGCATGGAGCGACTCCAGCCGGTGCTCGAGCTGGATCTGCCCCGGCTCCAGGCGCTCGGCGAGCCGCTGGGTGAAGGTGTCATTGCCCTCCTTCGCGTGGAAGCGCTCGTCGGACTCGCCGAAGAGCTCCAGGCGGGTGGCGTCCGTGGAGATGAAGGTCAGCAGGTTGAGGCAGTTGCACTCATCCGCGTCCAGCCCGAACTCGCCCACGTAGGCCAGCTCGATGAGCCGCCGCACGGGGTTCGTCGCGGGGATGCCCTCGCCATCCATCCATGCGCTCAGCGAGAGCTGATCCAGCGCCTCGGCGCCGTTGGGCGTCCGATAGGTGACGTACTCCTCGGGATCCGCCAACGCCCCCAGCGCCACGTCGATGCGCTCGGCGATGGGGCCGAAGCCGTTCAGAATCTCCTCCTCACTGAGCCGGTGTCCGTCGAAGTAGGCCACCAGTCGGGCCAGCTCCGGAGCGTCCTGGTTGTAGTCCAGCAGCTCGATCTCCAGCTCCTGCGCCAGGTCGTGCATCGTCTCGTGGCCGGTGTCGATGAACTCACCGCCCAGCTCGCAGTGCTGGCCCTCGGGGAAGACGCCGCGCGCGGAGAACATCCGCCCCCCCGTGCGCGTCGACGCCTCGTAGATGCGCGCCGTGACGCCCAACTGCTGGAGCCGGTAGGCGCAGTGCAGGCCCGCCATGCCGCCTCCGACGATGGCCACGCTCTCCATCTCGGGATCCTCGCCACATGCGGTGAGCGCCGCCGCTCCCGCCATTCCCCCAGTGAGGTGAAGGAAGGTGCGCCGATCGAACTGGGCGCGCCCCTGTTGCCTCGCCGCGTACTCCGAGACCGACACTCCCGCGGCGGAAGCCTTTCGTGCCGTGCGAAGCGCGCGCAGGACAAGGTTCATCAGGTGGGTTCGGGCCATCCAGTTCCTCGCTGTGGGGGGTGTGATGAATTTACAGGCTGCTCCCCGGCCTTGGGGCACGATATCGACCCACGGAGCGCACGCTCCGGAACCGTTGCTTGACGAACATGCCCTGGAGGAAGTCTCTCGGGAAGAGGGGTAACCTCTCCCCGGATTCACCCGTACAGGCACGTGGAGGAAGCATCATGACGCCAGCCCTGCCCCTGGATGCCGAGGCCCCCACGCTCGTGGAGACCGCCACCTTCTCGTTGGGTTGATTCTGGGGCCCTGACGCCCGGTTCGGGTGTCTACCTGGAGTCCTCCGCACACGCGTCGGCTACACCGGCGGCGCACAGCCGAACCCCACCTACGAGCGCCTCGGGGACCACACGGAGTCTCTGCAGATCGACTACGACCCGCGCCGCATCTCGTACGAGAAGCTGCTGGAGCTCTTCTGGCGAGAGCATGACCCCTCCGAGAGGCCCTACAGCCGCCAGTACATGGCCGCCGTGTTCCACGCCAACAAGGAGCAGTGGGCACTGGCGCTGGAGACGGGGCGGCGGCACCTGGCGGGAAAGACCGTGACGCTGCGCACGCCCGTCCTCCCGCTGTCCACCTTCTACCGGGCCGAGGACTACCACCAGAAGTACTACCTCCGCCGGCATGCGGAGCTGGTGCGTGAGTTCAGCGGCTACGGGGAGCAGCAGTTCACCGACTCCACCGTGGCGGCCCGCCTCAACGCCTACGTCAGCGGCCACGGCACGCTGGAAGCAATGGAGGCGGAGTTCGATCGCTTCGGGTTATCAGCGGCCGGCGGCAAGCGGCTTCGGGAGCTTGCCGCGGCGGCCCTGTCACGTCGGCGGCGCTGAGCCTACAGCACGGCCTCGAGGACGGTGGTGATCCGCTTGGTGTAGTCGGTCACGCTGCCGTCGCTGCGCTCGTAGGACGGGTCCGCGTCGACATGCAGCGTGTCGCCGTTTACCTTCGCCTCCAGGGAGCACCAGCTCCGGGTGCTGGTGATCTGCACCTTCTTGATCTTCGCCTTGAGCGCGTCGCGCCCCAGATCATCCTGACAGATCGACTTCAGCGCCCCTTCCAACGGCTGGAAGAAGTTGTAGTCGAACATGTTGCCGTACTCGGCCGAGTAGCCCTCCTTGGCGAGCTGATCCCAGGCGATGTCCAGCTCCAGCTCGATTCCGGAGATCTCGTTCAGCTTCTGCTTCCAGCCCGGAAACTTATCCTTCTGATAGGCCGCGACGGCACGCTTCTCTGCAAGACCCAAGCTGCGCCCTCCTGGTGTGGGAAGGCCCGCACTATAGGATCAGCCCTTCCTGGGCGGACATGCGTTCGGACGCTGGCAGCGCTCCGCGTGAAAGAAGGCCGAGCCAGGGAGAGCCATGAGCCTGCCTATTTGCTCAATGCGTCAAACCCCGACTCTCGGTGCTCGAGTTCCGCGCGACACGGATTACTCCAGTCTCACTCAACCGGAGGGCCCCTCTCGACGGCGGAGACGGCTCCCTTGGCTGACCCAGCAGGCGAGCAGGCCGGCGAGCCTCCGTCGGAGCCACGCTCGCGCCATGATCCAGCCCCCCGGCACCTCGGGTAACGTTAGCGCCGCATGAACCACAGGGAAGACGCATTCGAGGGAGCCGGAGGCATCCGGCTCTTCTCCCAGCTCTGGCGGCCCGAGGGAAAACCCCGCGCCGTGCTGGCCATCGTCCACGGCTTTGGCGAGCACAGCGGCCGCTACCTCAACATCGCCCGCCGCTATGTGCCGCTGGGCTACGCCGTCCACGCGTTCGACCTGCGGGGCCATGGGCGCTCACCGGGCCAGCGCGGCCACGTGAACGCCTGGGCCGAGTACCGCGAGGACCTGCAGGCCTTCCTCGCCTACAGCGCCAAGAAGGCTCCCGGCTGCCCCGTGTTCCTCTTCGGCCACAGCCTGGGCTCGCTCATCGCCCTGGACTACGTGCTGCACCACCCCGAGGGAGTTCAGGGCCTGATCCTCAGTGGCACCGCCGTGGATCCGGTCGCCGTGGCCAAGCCTCTGCTGGTAGCCATCGCCCGGTTCCTCTCGCGCTTCTGGCCGAGCTTCCGCTTGAAGGTGAAGCTGGATCCGGGCGCGCTGTCCCGGCTGCCGAACATCGCCGGCGAGTACCTCTCGGATCCGCTGGTCCATGGAGACGCCTCGGCCCGCTGGGGCACCGAGGCCCTGGGCGCCATCGCCTGGGTGAAGGCCCATGCCTCGGAGCTGAAGCTGCCGCTGCTGGTGCTCCACGGCGAGGCGGACCGCCTCAACTCGCTGGCCGGCGCGCAGCAGGTCTTCGACGCGGCCGGCTCCTCGGAGAAGCGCCTGGCCCTGCTGCCCGGCGGCTTCCACGAGCCCCACAACGACTCCGGCCGCGAGAAGATCTTCATGGTGCTGGAGGAGTTCCTGGGCGCACGCCTCGCGGCGGCCGCGGCCTGAGCGGAGGTGCTCCGGCCCCGCGCCGGAGTGCTACGCTGCGCGGTGAATGGCCAACCAGGACTGGGTCTCACGGCTGCTGTCAGGACGCGCCTCGGCGGACAAGGGGCTGAGCGTCCACCTCTCCGAGCGCGACGGCGGCGGACTGCACGACAAGATGCGGCAGGCGTATTGGTGGATCACCAACAACGCCGTCATCTGCCCCTACTACGACATCGAGTTCGGGCAGCCCGCCTCGCTGAAGACTCCCGCCGGCGAGGAGGTCCACCTGCCCGAGGACATGAGCTACAGCTCGTTCGTCCTCATTCCCCTGCTCACCCTCTTCACCTGTCGCCGGGCGCTGCTGGTGGGCGGCCCGGGGCGAGGGAAGACCACCTCCGCCCTGCTCATGGCGCTCTTGTCCGGCATGGGCCGCGACGAGGTACACCGCGGCATCCAGCGCGGCCACCCGCAGCTGTCCATCGCGGACCTGCTGGGCGCTCCGCTGCCCTCGGACATGCTCAAGGCCGAGGACCTGTCCGCCGTGAAGGTGAGCTGGCGCAAGTGGATCAGCCAGCGCGTGAAGATCATCGACGAGTACAACCGCATCCCCACCAAGACGCAGTCCGCCCTGCTCTCGCTCATGGCCGAGGGCTACGCGGAGATGATGGACCAGTACGTCTACGCGGGCCGCTCCAGCTGGTTCCTCACCGCCAATGATGACCAGGGCGGCGGCACCTTCCAGGTGATTGAAGCGCTCAAGGACCGCATCGACGTGGTGGTGCGCGCGGTGCCCTTCAACTCGAACTTCATCGACACGCTCCTGCAGCGCATCGAGGCGGACCGCTCGCCCGAGGAGCTGCTGCCCCAGGAGATTGTCTTCACCCCGGGCGAGCTGGAGAAGGCCTATACCTCCATCCTCCAGGTGGAGGTACCCAAGGACGTGCTGGAGCGGGTGGCCTTCTTCCTGGGCCAGCTCGACTTCTGCCGGCGGGCCTCGCCGCGCTTCGAGTTCAAGCACAAGGACACGCTGAAGCTGGCCGGGCAGACGGTGGCCGCCGTGTGCAACGAGCAGTGCCCGCTCGATAAGAAGGTCCACCTGTGTACGCAGACGGAGAACGGCGTGAGCGTGCGCGCCTACCAGACGATTCTCCACTACGCCAAGGCGCTGGCCTTCTTCCGGGGGCGCACCGCCGTGGAGCTGGAGGACTTCCGGCAGATCGCCCCGTGGGTGCTGCACGAGAAGCTGACGCCCAACGTGCGCAGCCCCTTCTTCGAGGCGAAGGACCACCGGATGCTGTTGCAGGACCGGGTGGCGTGGATCCGCCACATGTTCGACATGGCCACGGCGCAGTACGGCGTGCATGCGCCGGTGCGCCGCAAGGTGGGCGTGCTGCGGCAGGAGCTGGACAAGGGGCTGGCGGGCGTGGACCTGCGCACCACGGAGAAGCGGCTGCAGCAGGTGACGGTGCTGATGAACGAGCTGCTCACCAAGAATGAGCTGTCCGGCCCGGTGTACGAGGACCTCATCCACCTCAAGTCCATGTACAGCCGCTACCGCAACTACGCCACGTGGCTGAAGGAGAACCCGGGCGGGCGGCCATGAGCACCCTCGAGTTCGTACAAGCGCTGGAGGCCAACGCCCAGGGCCGCTTCGTGCGGTGGCACCCGCTGCTGTGGCGCGAGCTGCTGGACGGCTCGGCGCAGCGGCTGGCGGAGGCGCTGGATGCGACGGGCTCGGATGCGGGCGAGGCCGAGGCGCTCTGGCGCACCTACCTGAAGCTGGGCGCGGAGGCCATTGGCCTGGGCTACCTGTACCCGGAGTCCGCGGGCCGGAAGAACTTCTTCACCCTGGCCTGGTCGAACCTCGTGCCACGGCTGCTGGCCCAGGTGTCACCCACCGAGCGCCCCCAGGTGCTCGCGCAGCTGTGGAACCTGGGAGAGAACCTGGAGTCAGCGCCCCCCTGGGTGCAGCGCCTCTTCTGCCGCGTGGGCGAGGAGCTGCCCTCGCTGGAGAACATCGAATCCCGGCTGCGCGAGCGCACCGCCACGGCGATGGAGGAGCCGGAGAAGCAGGTGGGCTACAGCGCCCACGTCCACTGGGTGGACCTGTCTCGCGAGGACGGGCGCTTCCTGCCGGGCCCCCTGCACTTCCTGGCTCCCTCCGTGGTGTGCGTACACGACCGGCACCGGGGCGCCGTGGCGGGGCGCGAGGCGGCCACTCAGGGTGTGTGGCTGACTGAGCAGCCGATGCTGCTGGGGGCCATGGGCTGCTCCGAGACGCCTGAGGTGGAAAAGCAGGGCATGGGGCTCCTCTCGGACGTGGAGCGGGGAGACCCGCGCACCGGAGAGTGGTTCTCCTCGGCGGCCAACACGTGGCGCGTGGCGGCCACCCTGCACACCTCGCAGTGGCTCGTGGTGCTCGTGCCCTGATGAGCCTGGCGCGCTTCACTCCCGAGCAGGTGGACCGGTGCTGGAAGGAGGCACTGGCGCTGTGGGACGTGCGCGTTCAGCTCACTCCGCCCGAGCCTCACGCGGCCTCCTTCGGGAAGGAGGCGCCCGAGAACGAGCCCCTGGCCTACATCGATCTCGTGAAGCGCCAGGTGTTCGTGAACTTCGAGCTGCTCTCGCGCATGGGGGCCGAAGAGAGCCTCATGGCGGTGCTCGCGCATGAGATTGGCCACCACGTGCGCTTCCCGCACACGCTGGGGTGGGACGCGGAGCTGCGGGCGCTGGAGCAGCGGCTCATCCCCGGGCTGAAGCAGTCGCTCACCAACCTCTTCTTCGATCTCCAGGTGAACGAGGTGGTGGGCCGCACGCACGCCGAGGCGCTGTGCGAGGTGTACCGAGGCTTCCTGCGCGTCCGGCCGGACGTTCCGGTGAGCCCGCTGTTCTTCTTCTACCTGTCGCTCTACGAGGAGCTGTGGATCCGCCCTCCGGGGGACCTGGTGCCCTCGGGGCAGATTGGCCCCATGGAGGAGGCGTTCCCCGGCTGCCGCGCCGAGGCGCGGATGTTCGTGCAGACCTTCTACGCGCTGCCGGACATGCGGCAGCAGTTCCTCTATTTCTGCGCCACCTTCATCCGCTTCATCGACCAGCCGGACGGGCTGGAGTTCTGCATCCCCCTGGCCGGAGACGTGCCGCTGCCGGATGAGGATGACCTGGATGCGGCCGCCCACGGCGGAGACCGTTGGGACGATGCGCTGAAGGACGCCAAGGAGCGCGGCTGGCTGGCCGAATCCCACGACACGAAGGATCTGGATCCGCTCGCCACCATCGCCCGCGTCACCGAGCACCGTCCGGGCAAGGGCGGCGGCGTGCTGCGCCGGGCGCTGGTCAGCCGGCACTACCGGCGGCTGGTGGACCAGTACGTGCTGAAGCTTCCCTCGGCGCCCTCGCGGCCCGAGCCCTACCTGCGCACCACCCCCGAAGCCTGGGAGTACGGGGATGATCCGTCCACCATCGACTGGACGCTCACGGTGCTCTCCCAGGGCCCGCTGGCGGCGGTGGCGCCGCTGCGCCGCGAGCTCGAGGCGGACGTGCCGCCTCCTTCGGAGCTGGGCGTGCCCGCGGTGGAGATCTACCTCGACACGAGCGGCTCCATGCCCAACCCGCAGAACCAGCTCAACGCCATGACCCTGGCGGCGCAGGTGCTGTCGGCCACGGCGATTCGCAAGCGCGCCACGGTGCGCGCCATCGTCTACTCGGACGGAGCGCCGCTGGTGTCTCCGTGGATGTACGACGAGGAGACGGCCCGCGACTTCCTGCTGCACTACATCGGCGGCGGGACGATGTTCCCCTTCGAGCGGCTCACCGAGCTGTCACGGGAGCGGCCGGACGCGCTGCGGATCATCATCTCCGACTCGGACTTCCTGTCGAACGTGGCGGATGTGCCGAGCCTGCATCGGCTGGTGGAGGCGGTGCGGCGCTCTCGCGCGGTGGTGGCGTTCCTGGCGGTGCCGGACGAGCAGCGGACGCGCAAGGCGCTCAAGCTCGCGCTGGCCGACCGGCGCTTCCGCCTCGTCACCGTGCAGTGGATGTCGGAGTTCGGGCCCGCGGCCGCCGCGCTGTCCCAGGCCCTGTTGGAGGATTGATGGCGTTCGATCTGGATCAACTCCGGGAGCAACTGGCGGCCGTGCCGCTGGTGTCGCCCTACTCGCATGACCTGGCGGTGGCGATCATCTGCGACACGTTCCGGCTGGGAAGCGCGCGGCCTCCGTCGCTCGAGCAGTGGCAGGCGTTTCCGCAACGCTTCGTGAGCCCGCTGTGGCGCGAGCAGGTCGGCATGCTGGCCCACGTGCTGGCCTCCTCGTCCCTGCGCGAGGAGACCGTGCGGCTGCTGAACCCTCGCTTCGACGCGATGGAGGCGCTCAATCGCTTCTTCGAGATCCTCGGACCGCTGACAGCGGAGATGGTGCGCTCGAACAAGTTCCGGCAGGAGGAGTTCCTCCGAAAGTGGATCTTCGCCCTGGGCGGAGAGGTGAAGGGCGAGCGGCCGAAGGAGTCCCTGCAGCGGATGAACCAACTGGACTACCGCAAGGCCATGAAGGACTTCGAGAAGGCCGAGGCGGCGCGCAAGGCGGAGGCCCAGAAGCGCGAGAAGATGCTGCAGGAGGCGGCCCAGAAGGCCGCGGACGCCCGAGGCTGGCGCGAGTGAGTCGGCCTCCCCACCTGGGGGTGGCCCCCAGGGCGCGCATCCGGAGGGATACTTCCTCCCAGCGTCCGCACATCGAATGGGCCGAGTCCATCGCTCGGGACCTGGCCCGGTTCGCGAGGCTTCCGGACGAGGCGCTCGCCCGCGCGGAGCTGGAGGCCCGCCTGGAGGCGTTCCGAGCGGCCCTGCGGGACTCTCCGTTCCATGCGCAGCGGCTGCACGCGGCGGGGTTGCACCCCGGGGACTTGCGCTCGCTGGAGGACTTGCGCCACCTGCCCACCCTGGACCGTGCGGAGCTCGCGCGCTCCTGGGACGCGGTGCCCACCCTGGCACCCGAGAACGCCGAGTGCGTGGTGGTGAAGAGCTCGGGCACGACGGGCGACCCCGTGAATGTGGTGCGGGACCGGCGCGACTGCCTGCACATGTGGGCGGGGCTGCGGTTCTTCGCGGAGCGCGCGGGCGTGGAGCTGCCCTCCCGGCCTCGCGTCGTGCTCCTGGATGCGCTGCCCGGAGGCCTGGAGTACTCGGTGCGGCTGCCCATCCTGTACGACGGGGCGCTCCACCGTATCTCCGTGCTCCGGGCGGATGCGCGAGAGCGCCTGGAGCGCGTGAAGCCCGCCGTCATCTTCTCGGACCCGGAGGGGCTGCGCTGGCTCGTGGAGCAGCAAGGCCTGCCCGCGCCGCGCCTCCTCTTGAGCTCGGCGCAGCACCTGTCCACGGAGCTGCGTGCGGCGCTGGGGCGTGTGGTGGGTGCGCCCGTCCTCAACTACTACGCGACGACGGAGACGGGCCCCCTGGCCTGGGAGTGCCTGGCGCACACGGGCCACTTCCACGTGATGGCGCCGGATGTCTGGGTGGAGCCAGGGCTCCAGGAGGTGGTGGTGACGCGGCTGCGCCCCAGCGTGCTGCCCCTGTTGCGCTACCGTCCGGGAGACGCGGGCACGGTGCGGCGTGACGCGTGCTCCTGTGGCTTCCAGGGCTGGACGCTGGAGGGCTTTGGCGGACGCGGGGCTTGCCACTTCCTCACGCCCGCGGGCCGAGCCGTGGATGCCTGGCAGCTCGCGTGGGTGTTCAAGCACCACACGCTTCGCGCCTTCCGGCTGACGCAGGTGGAGCCCGAGCGCTTCGCGCTGGAGCTGGCGGGAGCGTCGGAGGGAGACACGGGTCCGCTGTGCGAGCGCCTCACGGCCGCGCTGCGCAACCTCGGCTGGGAGCGCCCTCGGGTGGATCTCCGCCATGTCGCTCCGGCGGTGCTCGGCACGGGCGCCAAGCCGCTGCCCTTTCGCGCGCTCGGGTCGGGTTAGACGAGGGCCCGTGGGAGCTGGGCGTGGGGCTCCCATGGCCCGCTGCCGCCGAGACAGTAGCGACAGGAAGCCAGGGGCTCCTCACGCTCCAGGTACGTGAGCATCCGCGCGAGCAACTCCGGCCCGTCCAGGGACAGACCATCCACTTCCGCCAGCGCGGGCATCTCGGGGTGCTGGGGGCCCAGCACCGTGGCCACATGGGGCGGGCGCGTACACGTGTAGAAGTGCCCGCGGTACACCATGTGGCAGCGCGCCTTCATCCAGCAGCGCGCGTGGACGGTGCGCACCTCCGCCTCGGTCGCCAGGGGCGCATCCGGGGTGAGCTTCTGGAAGGCGTCAATGCGCTTCACCGTGAGCAGTACGCCGTGCCGCTCGCAGCGCTCGGTGATGCGCGCGATGGAGCGCTCGGGCAGCGGCGCGGAGGTGTAGACGGACAACGTCATCCGGTCGAGCCGCTCGTACACCGCGTCCGGCGCGCTCTGGGCCAGGAATCCATTGGTGGTGATGGACACCTGCTCGGAGATGCCCGAGGCACGCACCGCGTCCAGCACGCTCGGGAGATCCGGGTGCAGGAAGGGCTCTCCGCCAGTCAGCTTGAAGATGCCGGGCTGGAGCACCCGCGCCAGGCGCCGCAGGTCCTCGCCGAGCGCCGCGGGCTCCATGGCCCAGGTGGGCAGGTGCGGCGACAACGGGCAGCACTGCACGCAGCGCAGGTTGCAGTGCGTGGTGACGTGCGCCTCCAGCGACCAGGTGAGGATGCGGCCGTCATGGAGTTCGTAGCGCACGCAGGAGGACTATACCGGGGTTGCCCGGCCTGGCGTCGCTTGCCACGATGCGCCCGTGTCCCGCGCCCCTGGCGAGGGGAGCGGCCCGCTCGCCTCCCTGCCCCGCTACCAGTCAGCAGCCGCACCTGAGCGCTCGGCCGACTCCGTGTGGCCCCTGCTCGTGACTCCCGGCTCCGGGCTGGATCCGCACGCCGTGGCCGCGTTCCTGCGTCACCTTCTGGCTCCTCCGGAGAGCCTGTTCAGCGGGGTGCTCCGGTTGCCCGCGCCGCTCCCCGTCACGGCGCGCGGACACGCCCCCATGCGCGCGCTCGAGCGCCTCACCGGGGTGCTCCTGACAGCCTGGGTGGACACCGTCCGCGACCACCTCGCGGCGGGCGCCCGGGACGTCAGCCTGAGCGGAGGGCTGGACAGTGCGGCCCTGTGCGCCATGGCCGCCCAGTACGCCCCGAGCCAGGTGCGGGCATGGACCATGGATGTCCACTTCGCCGACGAGACGGAGCGGCGCAACGCCGGGCTCGTGGCGCGTACCGCGGGTGTCCCGCTCGTCGAGCTCTCCATTCCGGACGCCGTGCTGCCGGACCTGTTCGAGCTCGCGGTCCTCGCCAACGAGACGGCCATCATCAACGCCCGCGCCGTGGCCAGCTTCGCCTTCTATGCGGAGGCCCGGAAGCAAGGGGCCACGGTGATGCTGAGCGGCGCGGGAGCGGATGAAGTCCTGATGGGCAATCCGGGCGCGCTGGCGGGAGCACGGGCCCGCGTCGCGGAGGACCGGGCGCTGGCGGACCGGGTGCTTCGAGCTCCAGGGCCTGGGGAGTGGAAGGACAGCTGGGAGGAGCCCCACGCTCCGGGTGCCACGGAGGAGCTTCGCTATGCCGCGTGGGTGCTGCGGGAGCTGGTGCTTCCTCCGGAGCTGCGCGGTGCCCTGGCCCATGGCATCACCCTGCGCACCCCGTACCTCGACTCGCGCTTCGCCGACGTGGCGCTCGGCCTCCCGGCGGACCTGCTCCTGCGCGAGGAGACTGGGAAGTGGCTCTTCCGCCACGCGCTGCGCTCGCTCGTCCCCAAGGAGGTCCGCTTCGCGCGCAAGATGCCCCGCTATGCCCTCACCGCGCTCTCCAGCCCCGTCCGTGAGCGATGGCTGGAGCTGTACCGCGCATGGCTCTCCCCCGCCCGACTCCAGCCCCTGGAGTGCGTCGATCCCTCCGCCACACTCGCGCTGCTGGACCAGTACGTCCGACTCGCTCCCGAGGACTCCCAGGCCAGCGCCATGGATCGGCTGTTGATGCGACTCGTGTCCCTCGCCATGCTCCACGCCCGCGCCGAGGCACCTCCCCCATGTCCCGAATCCTGATCGCCACCTCGCCCGAGAAGGGCCACCTCAACCCCATGGTGGGCGTCGTCCAGTGGCTGCGCCGCATGGGCCACACCGTGGGCTGGCTGTGCCTCCCCGAACCCTCGCCCCAGCTCGAGCAACTCGGCGTGGAGGTGCTCCACTTGCCCCACGCGGCCGCTCCCGCCGCGCCCATCGAGACTGGAGGCGAGGCCCTTGCCCGCCTCGTGCGCGATGAGGTGGCGCTGGGCCGGTGGATTCGAGGCCTGCTGATTGACGCCGCCCCCGCGCAGATCGCTCCCGTGCGCGAGGTGGTCCGCCGATTCAAGCCCGACGTCATGGCCCTGGATGGTATGCAGTACGCGGCCGTGCTCGCCGCCCATCTGGAGCAGGTACCTTGGGCCGGAGTGTCCTCCGCGCTCACGTTGCTGGAGCCCGAGATCGACCTGGCCCTGCTGCGCAATGTGCGAGCCCTCGCCGCGGACCGCGACGCGCTGTTCGCCTCCCACGGTTTTCCCGCCCGGTTCCGCACCTGTGAGTGCCTCTCGCCCCGCCTCAACACCCTCTTCGCCACCGAGACCTTCGTGGGCCCTGAGGCGCGCATCCCGCCCGCCACGTACCTCGTGGGCCCGTCCCTGCCGCCCGAGGCCCGGGGTGACGAGGTGGACTTCCCCTGGGAGCGGCTGGGCACCCGGCCCGTGGTGTACGTCTCCTTTGGCAGTCAGATCTCCTGGCAGCCCGACCTCTTCCGCCTCATCGCCGAGGCCACCGCGCCGCTCGGAGTGACGCTCGTGCTCAGCGCCGGAGAGCTGGCGGAAAACACCGACTTCCTCCGCTCGCTGCCGGGAGAGGTAGTCGCCGTGCCGTACGCGCCCCAGCGGCAGCTACTGCCCCGCGTCTCCGCCTTCGTCACCCACGGCGGAGCCAACTCCGTCATGGAGGCGCTCACCGAGGGCGTGCCGCTCCTGCTGCTGCCCATCTGCAACGACCAGCCCGTGCAGGCCCACTTCCTCACGAAGGCCGGCGCGGGTCTCGCGCTGGACCCACGCACCCTGACCGTGGAGGACTGCCGCGCCGCGCTCACCCGCCTGCTGGAGCCGGGCACACCGTTGCGCGCGAAGGTGGCGGAGATCTCTGCCTCCTACCGGGCCCGCGATGGCGCGAAGGAGTGCGCCGAACGCATCGCCGGACTCGCCCCATGAGCGTGTCGGGCTGGGACGTCCAGCGCTACCGGCCCACCGGTGTCACGCCTCTGGAGGTCTGGAACCTCCCGGTCTCCGGACACGAGCTGTGGGAGCTGCTGGGCACCCCTCGCATGGAGTCGGACCGGCGGCACGGAATGTCGGAGGAGCTGGTCGTCGCGCGCCAATGCCTGACGCTCATCGAAGCGCTCCAGTTGCTGCTCTCGGAGCACCGCGTGGATGCGGTGTACCTGACCGGAGGAATCGCCGCCTTGGAGGGCATTACCTCCGCGCGAGAGGTGCTCGCCAACTCACTGCCGTGCCCCGTGTACATCGCCCAGGGGCCGCGCTTCGCCTCCGTGCGTGCCGGGTTGCAGCTCCTGGAGGACCTGCGACCCACGAGCCCGCTCTGCGTGGACGTGGGCCAGACGAGTATCAAATGCGCGAGCCGCACGCGGCTCCACGTCTTCGAGCGCGACACGACGGTGCTGCCCCGGCTCTTCATCGGAATGCCGCGCCCGGCGGACGGACACCATGTGACTTCGGCGGTCCGCTTCATCGCCGGGGCGCTGCACACCACCGCCCTGGGGCTCGTCCCACCCGTGGATGCGATCTGCCTCGCCCTGCCCTCTCCGGTGGATGACGCGCTCGTCCCGGGAGGCTGCACCTACGGCTGGGAAGAGCACGCCTCGCTGGTCATGGACATCCTTGACGCCGCGAAGCTCACGGCGCCCAGGTGTACCGTGCGGGTCCTCAACGACGCGGAGCTGGCCGCGGAGGCAGCCCGGAATGATTCCCGCGTCACGGGCCAGCGCGTGCTGTGCCTCACGCTCGGCTTCGGCCCGGGAGGCGCGCTGCTCGAGCGTGGAGGCTGAGCCCGACTGTTCGCTAGTGGAGCCCCCGCCTTCCACTTTCCGGATCAAGGCTTAGCTTTGCGCCGCCAAGGACTACGGGAGCGTGCGCATGCGGCGGCAGATCTGGGTCATGGTCCTGCTGGGGATGTGGCTGGGCTGTAGCCGTGGCACGATGGAGGAGATACCCCCTCCTGTCCCCGCGCCCCAGCCTGAGACTCCCGCGACGTGTACGCCCACCACCTGCGCCGTGCTGGGCAGAAACTGCGGAGAGGCTCCCGACGGCTGCGGAGGAACGCTCCAGTGCGGCGACTGCTCCCAGCCCCAGGCGTGCGTGCCCACGGCCTGCGCCGAGTACGGGGGCAACGCGTGTGGCCTCATCTCCGATGGCTGCGGGAGGCAGGTGCAATGCGGTACCTGCTCCGGAGACGCGGTGTGCGGCGGCATCGGCATCCCCAACCTGTGCGCCATCCCGCCCCAGCTTGCCTCATGCACCGAGGTTCGGGGAGGCAAGGCGCTGGAGCCCGTGGGAGGAGGCATCCAGGGCCTGCGCCAATGCCAGGGCAACGGGTGGTGCGCGAACAACAGCTACATGGGCGCGCGGCTCGAGGATCTCTGGGGCTTCTCCGAGGACGATGTATGGGCCGTCGGGAGCATGGTGCGCGGCGTCGCCCTGCACTGGAACGGGACAGCCTGGACCCAGGTGGCGCTGCCCTCGCCCTCGGCCCTGCGAGGCGTCTGGGGAGCCTCGCCGAGGGACGTGTGGGCCGTGGGAGCGCAGGGCACGGTGCTCCGGTGGAACGGCACCGAGTGGCGACGCATCCCCGCTCCGACCTCCGAGCACCTGACGGCCGTGTCCGGGACCTCCGCCAACGATGTCTGGCTGGTGGGCCTCGGGGTTGCCCTCCACTGGGACGGAGTGGCGCTGCGCGAGACGCCAGGCTGGACGCCCGTCCAAATCGATCCCAACGAAGAATCCCCTCCGAGCCGGATGAGCGTCTGGGCCCTCTCCGCGACAGACGTGGTGGCCGCGGGAGGGCGCGTCTGCCAGCGCTGGAACGGAGAGACCTGGAGCACGACGGAGTGCGGCCTGCGGCGGGCCACGGATGTGTGGGCCAGTGGTCCCGATGACATCTGGGTCGTGGGGGAATACTTCCAGGGCTTCGACTCCTACTCCGAGCGGGCACACTGGGACGGACAGCAGTGGACCACGGAGTCCTTCTCGAGCTTCCACAACCTCGACTTCGAGCGCTTCCGCTCGCTGTGGGGCTCCGCCCGAGACGATGTCTGGCTCAACGGCACCTGGCACTTCGATGGGCGGAAGTGGAACCGCATCTGCCGAGGCACCGACCTGGGAGCCCTCTGGGGAACATCCTCCGGCCGCCTCTTCGGGGTGAAGGAGGGCCAAGGGCTCACGAGCTTCGACGGACAGGGATGGACCTTCCAGGCAGGGACCCACTTCCTCCACCCCTCCTTCGGCCGGGCGGACTCGGGGAGCGGCTGGGGAATCGGCTCCAGCGGCGCCCTCATCCAGTACGAAGGGCAACGCTGGAGCCGGCGCCCCGGTCCGGACGGAAGCAGCGAGTCCCATACGTTCTACGCTCCCTTCGGCACCTCGCCGGACGATGCCTGGGCCATCTCCAATAGCCGCGCGCTCTTCCGCTGGAACGGCCAGCAGTGGGTCGCCTCCGGGCCGGGTTCCAACATTGGAATCCACATGGGCTGGGCCCTGAGCCCCACGGATGCCTTCGTCGTGGGCGGCGGCTCCCACCGCTGGAGCATGTGGCGCTGGAACGGGCAGACCTGGAACCCGATGGACATCAACCTGGGTCAGGATGAGCTGCTCGAGCTGTGGGGCAGCGGCCCGGATGACGTCTGGGCCGTGGGATGGCGCGCACCGCCGGGAGGAACCTCGTGTGCAGGCTGCGCCGACTCCATCGGTGTCATCTGGCACTGGGATGGCCAGCAGTGGACGCGGGTGTACGAGCAGGCCGGGCACTACTTCAAGCGCGTGTTCGGCACGTCCCGCTCGAACGTCTGGGTGCTGGACTTCCGCAACGGCAGCCCCACCACGGCGTGGGCGCTGCGCTGGAATGGCAGCACCTTCGAGCGCACCGGCGAGTTCAACGACACCTCCTACGTCGAGCACCTCGCCGGCACGGGCCCGGGGGACATGTGGGTCGCGGCGGGGATGACACCGGACTTCCGCACGCGCCTGTACCACTTCGACGGGCAGCGCTGGAGCGAGCAGGATCCCCTGCCCGGGCGCATCCGCGACATGGGCGCCATTCCCGGGCAGGTCACCTTCGCCACGACGGAGGACGGCATCCTCTACGAACGCCGCTTCCAGCCCCAATAGGGCTCAGTCGCGGCGGTAGAGCGTCATGACGCAGGCGCCGCCCAGCCCCAGGTTGTGCTGGAGGGCGACACGCGCGTCCTCCACCTGGCGCTGCTCGGCCTGGCCCCGGAGCTGCCACACCAGCTCGGTACACTGGGCCAGCCCCGTGGCACCCAGCGGGTGGCCCTTGGAGAGCAGCCCGCCCGAGGGGTTGGTGACGAACTTGCCGCCGAAGGTGTTGTCCCCGTCCCAGATGAACTTCTCGGCCTCGCCCTCCTTGCACAGGCCGATCGCCTCGTAGGTGAGCAGCTCGTTGGCGGTGAAGCAGTCGTGCAGCTCCACCACGTCCACATCCTCGGGGCCCACTCCGGCGCGCTCGTAGAGCCCCCGGGCCGCCTTCGCCGACATGTCGTAGCCGATCATCTTGATCATGCTGTCCCCGAAGCTCGAGGGCAGATCGGTCGCCATGGTCTGCGCGGCGATGTACACCGGCCGGTTGATTCCGTGCTTGCGGGCGAACTCGTCCGAGCACAGCACCGCCGCCGCGGCGCCGCAGGTGGGCGGGCAGCACTGGTAACGCGTCAGCGGATCGAAGACCTCTTCCGAGGCGAGGATCTCCTCCACGGTGAGCGGCTGGCTGAAGAGTGCGTAGGGGTTCTTCGAGGCGTGCTTGCGCGCCTTCTCGGCGATCTTCGCGAACGTCTCCCGCTTGGTGCCGTACTTCCAACGGTACTCGCGGCCCGCGCCGCCGAACATCTGCGCCGTGAGGGGCCCCTTGGCGAAGCCCTGGGTGCGGCTCATCACATCCGCGTGCTTCTCGATGGGGTTGGCCCGGTCATCGAACTTCGAGCCCAGGGCGCCCTTCTCCATCTTCTCGAAGCCCAGCGCCAACACGCACTCGGCCAGGCCGCCTTCAATCGCCTGCCGCGCCAGGAACAGCGCGGTAGAGCCCGTGGAGCAGTTGTTGTTGACGTTGATGACGGGGATGCCCGTCATGCCCAGCCCGTACACGGCGCGCTGGCCGCAGGTGCTGTCGCCGTAGACGTAGCCGACGAAGGCCTGCTCGATCTCGTCGTAGCGCACGCCCGCGTCCTGCAGCGCCGCCTGGCCCGCCTTGGCCGCCATCACGTCGTATTCCTCGCTCGCCCCCGGCTTGGCGAACTTGATCATCCCGACACCAGCGACATTGACTCGACGACCCATCGCTCGTCTCCCTTGCTTCCTAGAGGTGCGTCACACCAGGTTCTTGAGGAACCCCAGCCGCTGAGCGACACGGGTGTCGCCATCGACGCGCAGCTTACCCTTCATGTACAGCTCCCTGGCAGACTCGGGAGCCTTGACCAGCGCCAGCAGCTCCTCGTCCGCCAGCGTCAGTGTGGCCGCGGGCTCGGCCACGGTCCCCTGCTTCACCGAGCCCGGGGCGGTACGCAGATCCACCACCCAGGCCCCCTCGGGCGAGGTGAGCTTGAACTGGAGCAGCGCCCCAACTCCCGCCGCTTGATCCGGGCTCTTGGCCAGACGCTCCTGGAGCGCCTGGAAGATGGCGGGAGCGGAGGCCGCGCCCATGTTCGGAGCCTCACCCGCCGGCTTGCTCGATACCGGAGCAGGCGCGGCGGAGGCAGAGGCCTCCTTGGGATCGATCTTCTGGAGGAAGTTGAGCTTCTGCGACGCCATCACGTTGCCGGCGATCTTCAGCTTGCCGCCGAAGTAGAGCTTCTGGGGATCGGCCTTCCCGGAGGTCATCGCCAGGAAGTCGGCATCGGTCAGCTCCAGCGTGCAGTCGGCCTTGCCCACCGCGCCCTGCGTCACGCTGCCCTGCCCGTTCTTGAGATCCAGCGTCCAGGCGCTGTCCGGCTGGGTGAGCTTGAAGAGGTAGACGTGAGCCACCTTGCCCACCAGCTCCGGGTGCTTGTCCACGTGGCTCCGGATGGCGGCGAACACCTGCGCGCTGGCGCTGCCCTGTCCGGACGCGGCGGCGGGCTTGGACTCAGCGGCGGCCTGAGGCGCGGGAGCGGCCTTGGGCAGCTCCGTGTGCAGCTCGATGGCGGCATTGCTGATCACCACCTTGTCGCGCTCGAGCACCCGGCACCGGAAGACGATCCGGGTGGGCGACTCACGCCACATCTCCGTGCGCAGCGTCTCGCCGGGGAACACGGACTCGGCGAAGCGGACCTTGATGCTCTTGAAGAAGCGGGCGTCGCCCTCGCGGAAGGCCTTGAGCACGTGGCGCGCCGCGTGGCCGAAGGTACACAGCCCGTGGAGAATGGGCTTGGGGAAGCCGAACGCGCTGGCGAACGAGGGATCCGCGTGCAGCGGGTTCCAGTCTCCCGACAGCCGATAGAGGAGCGCCTGGTTCTCGTTCGTCTTCTCGGTGATGACCTCGTCCGGCGCGCGCTCCGGCGGCACGTTGATGTCGCTGGAGGGCCCTCGGTCCCCACCCCAGCCGCCAGCGCCGCGCACGAACACCGTCAGCTCGTTGCGGACCAGCTCCTCGCCCGTGTCCGCGTTGAAGGTGCGGATGTCGGTGACGACCAGGGCGTTCTTGCCCTTGTCGAAGATGTCCTTGATGCGCCCCTTGTGGCGCAGCTTCGCGTGCGGAGGCAGCGGCCGCAGCAGCTCCGTGTACTGCTCGCCGTGCAGCACGCGGTCCAGCCCGTAGTTCAACCCGGGGGCCTGCTTGCCCTCGGCCATGAGCTTGAGCACGGAGTTCACCGCGGGGATGACCGCGTAGGTGGGCAGGGGCATGAAGCCCTCGCCGTGGTTCTCGTAGACGTAGCGCAGCTCCTTGGCGTCCAGCGGATCGCGCGCCGCGCCCACACCCAGCGCATACAGGGCCAGGTCCCGCTCGTCATACGCGGACGTGGTGGGCGGGAACTCGTAGCCCAGCGCCGCGTCGACATCGATGAGCTCGTTGCCTCCCCGGCTCTTGGAGCCGAGGTTGTCCATCACCGGCTGCATCGCCGAGGTGACGTCCTCCGGGTAGGTGGCCTTCTCGAAATCGGTGATGCGCTGCCAGGAGCCCTGGACGAGGTCGGGCGTGACGTTGCGCCCCAGCTTGAAGCTCACGCCCTCGGTGCGCTGCCAGCGCAGCTTCGCCATGAAGCCGCCGCCTACCTCGAACAGTCCGCCGTTCTCCTGGCAGCTCTCGTGGGCCAGCACCGCCACCAGGGGGCTGACGTACTCGGGCTTGAGGGCCTCGGTCACCTCCTTGGGGAGGATCGTCTCGGTGAGCCGCGAGCCGGCAATGGGAGCGATGACATTGACGAGGATGTTCTTCTTGCTGCCCTCGGCGGCCAGCGTGCGGGCAAAGCCCACGAGCCCCAGCTTCGCCATGCTGTAGTTGGCCTGGCCGAAGTTGCCGTAGATGCCCGCGGCCGAGGAGGTGAAGAGCACGCGCCCATAACCCGCCTCGCGCATGTGGGGCCAGGCGGCGTGGGTGACGCGGAAGGCGCCAAGCAGGTGGACGCGGTAGATGAGCTCCCAGTCCTGCTCGCTCATCTTGTGGAAGCTGGTGTCGCGCAGGATGCCGGCGTTGTTGATGACGATGTCCACGCGCTTGAAGTGGTCGAGCGCGGCCTGGACGATCTTGGCGCCCTCCTCCACCGAGTCGTAGTTGGCCACCGCCTCGCCGCCGGCCGCCTTGATCTCGGCCACCACCTTGTCGGCAGCCTCCGAGCTCTTGCCCCCGCCCGTGGAAGAGCCTCCGAGATCATTCACCACGACCTTGGCGCCACGGCTGGCAAGCAGCAGCGCGTGGGACCGGCCCAGCCCCTGGCCAGCACCGGTGACGATTGCGACCCTTCCATCGAAGCGAAGCTCGTTGGCCATTGCGTCTCCCGTTGGAACGTCCATGCGTTCTGACAGCGCACTGGCCCAGCGTCAACGGGGGGTTGATTCTGGAATCAGGCGGCGTTCCTCCTTCGCGAATTTCACGCGGAGTGCGGAATCTCTCCCTGTACGCCGACCCATCTCGACGCCTCCAGTGTCACCCGTCAGGGCTCGGAAACGCCCGTAATCAGGCGGCGGGTCCCAGATATCTGGGAGTGAAGCCACACGCAGCCGACTGCGCGGCTGGTCCCAGATATCTGGGAGTGAAGCCACATCCTGGCCGGCTGCACGGCTGGTCCTGGATATCCAGGAGTGGAGGCACACCGCGCTGACTGCACGGCTGGTCCTAGATATCTGGGAGTGAAGGCACATCCTGGCCGGCTGCGCGGCTGGTACCGGTCATCCAGGAGTGGGCGGCTGGTACCGGTCAACCGGGACTGGACGGCTGGCGGCGATTCCTGCTTCGCGCCTTTCTGGCTACGGGGATTCCGAGGTGGGGGGAGGTCTCAGCCCGAGGACCGGGTAGTAGCAGACGCCCTTCCACTCGAAGTCGCCCTCGCCACATGGCGGCTTCGAATCTTCAGGCCGCCCCCAACAGCCTCCGTTGATCGCCACCTCGTGCTTCCGACAAGGGGGCCGTGACTGTCCTGGGAACGGCGTCTTCGGTACCTCGACGCCGACTGCCCCCCGTCGGGGTGCGGGGCTCTCCACGTTGGCGCTGACTGAGCGCGCGTCCTTGGCGAGGCCCGAAGTGCCCGCCTCCTCCATACCTCCCTCGGACGGCACCACCGGCTGCCGCCGCGCCGTCCACCACACAGCGAGAGACACGGCAGCAAGAACGCCTACCGCCACGGCGAGCCTCGGCCTCCGGCCATGCGCGGGCTGCCTCGTGCCCGAGGAGTCAGTACGCGCCAGGGCACCCAGCGCTGAGCGTTGGGTGAAGGGCAGATCCGCCTCGGGTCCCGCCGATTCCGCTGCGTGTTCGAGCGCCTGGGCCAACTCCGCAGCGCTGCCCCGGGCCGAAGGTTCCTCCGAGAGCATCTGGCGGATGAGTCCCGCCAGGTCCGGGGACAGCGCAGCCGAAACCTCGGCCGACCCGGACACGGAACCGGTCGTGGGCACGTCATCCACTTCTGCCTCGGGCGCTCCTCCGGGAGGCGGATAACTGCCAGTCACGAGGCGATAGGCTGTCACGCCCAGCGCGTACACGTCATCCGCAGGGCCCGGCTCATAGGAGAGCCCGCGCTGGCGCCAGTAGCGCCACTGAAAGCGCAGCGCCTCGATGCTGCGGTAGGGAGGCGTTCCGGGAGGCAGCACCTCGCGCGTGAGCGTGCGAGCCCCGAGAAAGTCCCCTGCTCCGAAATCCAGGAGCACCGCCCACGCATCCTCGGGCCGTATCCGCACGTTGGCGCCCTTCACATCCCGATGCACGCCGTCCACTCCATGCGTGGCCTTCAGCGCCCGAGCCACCTGGGCCAGCACCCGCATTACCTGCCGCGAGCTGAGGTTGCGCCCTTCGGCCCAATCATACAGCGGCACGCCCTGCACCCACTCCATGACGAGGAAGGGGAAAGAGCCCGCCGGATGGGCCCACAACCCACAGTCCCGTAGGCGTGGCACATGGGGATGATCGCGGAGGCGCGAGAGCAGTTCCACCTCGCGCTCGAAGCGCGGATCCATCGGGTGCAGGGCCAGCTTCAGTGCGCAAGGCGCGGCACCGCCTGCCCCCATAGGCTCGACGCGGTAGACCGCCCCGAAGGCGCCCTTCCCGCACAGTTCCAGCACTCGCCAGGCCCCTACCTCCGTCCCTGATGGGAGGTTGGAGGGTTCCAGCTCGCAAACGGTCCAGCGTGGCGCCATCGGCTCCTCTCGGAGGTGACACCCTGCCTCCGCTCGACCCAGCCTACCTCAGCGGTAGCCAGGCGCGCACCCACCTCGAACATGGGGCAGAGGAGCTATTGATACACCCGCACTTCGCGGGAGGCGGCATGGCGAGCAACTGCTGCTCCCACGTGTAGCTGGTGCCGACCACGCCCATATGGTCCACGAGGAGCTGGGCGGCGCCGGAAAGGGTGGCTGTGCGCGACCAGTCCCGCTGGAGCTCGCGTGCGAAAGGCCACTGGAACGAGCGCCACACCCGCTCAACCGCTCAAGAGCGCCGCACGCGCCGACTCGAATTCTTCGTACAAACAGTCCCTGGGAATCCCCGCCTCCCCCAGGTGACGCGCCGCCGGAGCGTTCACCCACCACACCGTGCGCCCCATGCGCGCGTGGAACCGCGCGAAGAGCGGATGCAGCAACGTGCCCATCCCCTCCGAGTTGGAGAGATCCATCAGGACCGGCTCGCCTGGGCCCACCGAGTCGAAGAGCGATTGGAGCGCCTCCAGATGGTACGAGGACAGCCCTCCGAAGAGCCGGATGCGCCGGGGCGTCTCCTCGAACACCTTCACGGGCAATTCCGAACTGACATACCCGAATACCTGCTCCAGGTACTCCACGGTGGCTGGCACCTGGGCCACATCCATGGCCAGCCGGAACAGCGCCATCACGAAACCGTGCTGCCGGGGGGAGCTGTCCGGACTGGGGCTCCAGGCGAAGAACCGGTGGTTGCCCCGCGCTTCCTGGACGAGGCACTCCAGGGAGATTCCATCCAGGCCCAGCGATGACACATCCGGAATGCCCAGCGGGTCCAGGGCGGTGACTTCCTCGAGGAACTGGAGTCCCCTCGCGTTGGGAACATCCACGGTCTCCGCAGTCGAAGGTCCGCAGGCGATGGACACGGCACTGCCTGCCGGGCCGAAGGTCGCGAGGATGTGGCCCTTGTCGTCAAAGGAGGGGGAAAGGCGGACGCAATAGCCCGTCATCCCCGAGCCGGGACGAGGAAGCCTCACCCGGGGCCTGTCCTCTCCTCGAGACCGCACATCCACCGTGAAGCCGCGCGCCTCTGCCTCCTTGCGAAGCTCCCGTGCCGCAGGCTCGGACAGGCCGTCGAGCTTCCACTCCGCCCCTCTTCCAAGCTGCTGGCGCACCTCGGAGATGGACTCCTGACGGAAGCTGGGAATGAACTGCTTCAGGAGGGCAGCCTCCTTCAGGGAGGCGGTTCCCCCAGCCCAGCGAATGATGAGGCGCCAGCCTGAGGCAAAGGGCAACCCGAAGGCCGAGTCGGCGTCAGGCGCCAGCATCACGTAGTCACACGAGAGGCAGGGGAAGGAGACGCTTACCGTGGGAGACCCCCACTCCATCCAGGCCTCTCCGAAGAGGCCTCCACAGCGGGGACATCTCGACTCTTCCGTTGGCTTCTCCATGCTTGAGGATCCGGAGTGACTACCAGAGCCGATCCGTGAAGAGGCAGTGGATGAGCTGGGCGCGACCCAAATCCAGGTTTCCAACTTGGATGTCTGGTACTGGCGTGAAGAGAAGCTCGTTGGACAGCCTTGAGGTCCCCAACACGGCCTGTGCGAGCGAACTCAATCGAGCCTCCAATGATTGATATTCGGGTGGAAGTGGCGCATGCCAGAGCCGCTGTTCAACGACGTGTTTGCTTTCGATTCGTTGGAAGGACGCGTAGATATGGTGAACAGGCGCCAGGATGCTGACGAGAAGTACCACGGCTTTTTGCTCGGGCGCACCCACGGGGGAGTCCGCGAGCGAAACTCGAACACAGCGGCAGGGATCGTAAAGCAGAGAGGGGAGTTCCCAGACGCTACATCCGGGCAGCTCCTCATGGATGCGTTGGAGGAGCGTATTCCATGCGCTGCTCTCCTCTTGGGCTGCTTTCCTGAGTTCGCGCAGTCTTAGCGCTTCTGCCTGTGAGTCGTAACGTGCGTCCGTGGTGTGAACATTCCTAGGGTAGAAGTGGTGGATCAGGTCCAGCAGGCGGGTGGCAGTGAGCGACGTACTCATGGAATCGTCTCCCCTGGCATTACCTGTTGCCAATGGTGGCGCAGGCCCCCAACACGAGGGAGGCGACCATGAGAGCGACTGTTCTCAGCATGCGCTTCCAGTGAGTCATGACGCTGGGATGGCCAGTTCCCCGAGGCGAGTGCCGCCCCAGCATATCTCTCCCGAATCGCTTCCCGAATCCTGGATGCACATGGCGGAGAGGTATGCTCACGGCCCATGAACCTCGACCGCGCACTCCTGAAGCGCACGTGGATCGCCGGGTGTGCCCTGGCCCTGGTGAGCCTGTCGAGCCTGGCCGCACCGCCCCTCGAGGCGCGCACGGTGCGCTTCGCGGGCACGGACTTCCATGTCGTCACCGTGGACCTCGATCGCGCCTCGCTGCGGCTGCTCCGCCAGGATGACAAGGGCCAGGAGCTGAAGACCTTCGCGGCGCTGGAGGCCTGGCTCGCGCGGCGAGGCGAGCGTCTCCTGGCCGCCACCAACGCAGGCATCTTCGAGCCAGGCGAGGTGCCAACCGGCCTCTTCATCCAGGAGGGCCGCGAGCTGGCGCCGCTCAACCTTCGAGACGGCAAGGGCAACTTCTACTGGAAGCCCAACGGCGTCTTCCTGCTCGGCCCACAGGGCGCGGCGGTGCTCGAGGCCTCGCGCTTTCGGCCCGAGAGCGGAGCGAAACAGGCGACGCAGTCCGGACCGCTGCTGCTCGCGGAGGGCAAGGTGCATCCGGGCTTCGCCAGCTCGAAGGGCCTGGCCACCCGGAGCGGCGTGGGCGTGGATGCCCGCTCCCCCCGCCGTGTGTACCTCGTCCTGTCCCAAGAGCCGGTACGGCTGGCGACGTTCGCCGCGCTCTTCCAGACTCAGCTCGGATGCACCGACGCGCTCTACATGGACGGCAACATCTCCCGGCTGTATCCGCCCGCGCTCCAGGGAGGAGTCACGGATACGGGCGGAGCGTTCAGCGGGTTCCTCGCCGTCGTCGAGAAGAAGTAGCGTCCGTCTCCCACGCCTCGGGCCGCACCGCGTGGTGCTCCTCCACCCACCGCCGGGCCTCCGCGAGCGTGGTCTTCAAGCGCGCCTCAGGGCCGGCGGTCAGGCAACGGCCATTCACCACGCGCGAGCCGAAGTGGTAGCGCACGAAGTGGAGCGGCTTCGGGGCGTACTGGACCACCTCAATCCGTTCGAGTGGAAGCTGCCGGGCCGTGAGCCGCACCCGCGCACGCACGACGGGGCGGAGCTTTCGGTAGGCCTCGACCAGCTCGAAGAAGTGCTCCGCCGCGGCCTGCTCGTCCTTCGTATGGCTCGTGATGGCATGAGCCCACCCCAGCGAGAGCGACCAGGACCGGTACCTGTAGCGCAGCCAGGTACTGAAGTGAGAGGTCATCTCGGGAACGTCCTCGTGAATCGCATGCACCGCCAGCCCAGCGTAATAGCCGTAGACCATGTTCTCGAGCTGCCCGAGGCGTGAGAAGAACATGCTGGGGCGGAGCCGCACCTGCTCCAACCAGTCGAAGATGTGACGCAACTGGGGCGGGGGGTACGTCTTGGGCATCGCTCCTCCGGACATGCGCTTCGGCAGCGGATTATATTTTCGGCGTGCCTGGCACCCTACGCCTTCGCGCACGCAAGGATCGACCTCATGCCCTCCAGCCACTTCTTCGTTCGCCTTGTCGCCCATCGTCCCAACTTCGCGATGTCCATGACCGCTGACGAGCAGGCCGCGATGCGCGCGCATACCGAGTTCCTCCTGGGCCAGCTCACGGCCGGCAAGCTCGTCGTGGCGGGCCCGGTGATGGACCCCACGGGCGTCTTCGGAATGGGCGTGTTCGAGGCGGAGTCGATCGACGAGGTCCGCCGCCTCCTGGAGAGCGATCCCGCCAAGGCGATTGGGCGCCACGAGGTCTCTCCCATGGGGCCGACCATCGCCCGCTCCGCGCGTCCCTCGGGCTCCTGAGCCAGGTGAAGTGAACCCTTCCTCCCCTTCACAGGCGAACCCCATGCCCGATACCTCCAGACGCTTCGCGCCCCCCGGTCCCCTCGGCTTCGGGGGTGCCCCGCTGGGCAACATGTTCAACCGCGTCGATGACGCGACGGCCGAGGGCGCCCTGCTCGGGGCCTGGGAGTCCGGCATCCGGTACTTCGACACGGCGCCCATGTACGGGGCGGGCCTGTCCGAGCACCGCTTCGGCCACGCGCTCCGCCGCTTCAAGCGCGATGAGTACGTGCTCTCCACCAAGGTCGGCCGCATGTTGACCCCCGACCCGAAAGCGCCCGAGAACCTGGGGCCCTTCATCGGAGTGCTCCCCTTCCGGGATAGCTTCGACTACTCCGCCGACGGCACGCGCCGCTCCATCGAGGACAGCCTGCAGCGCCTGGGCATGGGGCGAATCGACATCGCCTACATCCATGACATCGCCGAGGACCACCACGGCCCGATCTGGAAGGAGGTCTTCGCCACCGCCATGCAAGGGGCGGCGAAGGCGCTCACCCGGCTGCGCGAGGAGGGCGTCATCCGCGCCTGGGGGCTGGGGGTGAACCGGGTGGAAGCCTGCCAGAAGGCGCTGGAGGAGTCGGACCCCGACGTGTTCCTGCTCGCCGGGCGCTACAGCCTGCTGGACCTCTCGGCGCTGGACACGCTGTTCCCTGCCTGCGCCGCGCGGGGCGTGAAAGTGGTCGTGGGAGGGCCCTTCAACTCCGGCCTGCTCGCTGGGGGGAAAACCTTCGAGTACGCGGAGGCCCCCGCTGAGCAGGTGGCCGCGCGCGACCGCATCGCCGCCGTGTGCCAGCAGCATGGCGTGGACATCAAGGCGGCGGCCCTGCAGTTCTGCGCCGCGCACCCCGTGGTGGCCTCGGTCATTCCCGGCGCCAAGAGCGCCGAGCGGGTGCGCCAGAACATGGAGTTGATGCGTCAGCCCATCCCCGCCGCGTTCTGGCAGGCGCTGAAGCAGCAGGGAATCCTGCCCGCGCACGCCCCGACTCCGGAGAAGTGAGCGCCTGGAGGGCCTGCCTCACCCGATGAACTGGGACAGGGGCTTCATCCAGACGACGACGGCCGCCGCCCCGGCGTCGGGAACACCGAGGGCGCGCTCGCCGAGATAGCTGGCGCGCCCCAGCCGAGGCTTCATCCGCGTGGTGGCCTCGGCGCCCTTCTCCGCCTCCAGGACGCTGGCCTCCCAGGCCTGGGCGGGCGACTGGCCGCTCTTGAGGGCTCGCGCGAACATGTCCGCGGCCGGATGCAGGGCATCGAGCATCGTCCGGTCTCCGGGCCGGGCGCCGCCGAGCTCCGCCACGGCCTCGACAGCGACCCGGAAGGCCTCGGCCCAGGCCATGGCATTCGGCGTCTCGTCCGCCAGGTGACGGGCGGCGCGCAGCAACGCGGTGGCGTAGAAGGGCCCCGAGCTCCCGCCAATGCTGCGGCGCAGGGCATTGCCGATCGCCGTCAGGGCCCGGTGGGGACTGCTCCAAGAGGACTCGGGCAGGGCACGCAGGGCCGCGGCACCGCGCGCCAGGCTGATGCCGAGATCGCCATCCCCCGCCGCGCTGTCGAGCTCGGTCAAGCGCGTCTCGGCCGCCTCGAACGCGTCGGCGACCGCCAGGACGGCTTGTTTGAAGCGAACCATCCCAGGGTGCTCGGGGTGAGCCTCCACGGCGGCCGGCTGCGCGGGTGCCCGGGGCGAGACTCGACGTACGGGAGCGAGCTTGCCGTTGCGCGGCCAGGCGGGTGCGGAGGTCTCCGCGTCGAGCTGGCGCAGCCGCGCGTCATCCACCTTCAACAGGGTCAGCGAGCAGCCCGGCATCTCCAGGGCCGTCAGGAACGAGCCGCTCCAGGCCCGCTCCACGAGGACCTCCCGCTCGCGCAGCACGGCCAGGGCGCGGCGGGCGACGATCGCCAGCTCCATGGGCGGAGTGCCTCCCAGCCCATTGACCAGCAAGGCCACGCGGTCCCCGGCGCCAATGCGTCGATCCTCGAGGATGGTCGCCAGCAGGGTGTCCACCAGCGCGTCGGCCGGCTGCAGCGGCACGCGCCGCACGC
Organism: Hyalangium ruber; assembly: GCF_034259325.1. Taxonomy (NCBI): domain Bacteria; kingdom Pseudomonadati; phylum Myxococcota; class Myxococcia; order Myxococcales; family Archangiaceae; genus Hyalangium; species Hyalangium rubrum. The sequence goes on from NZ_JAXIVS010000020.1 coordinate 112,054, forward strand.
CCTGCTCGCCATGGATGCCCAGCCCCAGCTCCATCTCCCCCGGGTCGAGCGTGAAGCCCGGCCGACCCGCCGCGGGCACGGTGCAGGGGCCCAGCGCGACGCCCATGGTGCCCAGCTCGGCGGCGGTGGCGGCAGCCTCTCGTGCCACCTCCGCGAGCGAGGCGCCCAAGGCAGCGGCGGCGCCAGCCACCTTGTGTACCAGGACCGTCCCGGCGATTCCCCGGCGGCGCGCGGGCTCGACGGTGTCTCGCAGGGCAACATCGTCGGCGACGACGACCACCTCCGTGGGGATGCCCTCGGCGCGCGCCAGCTCGGCGGCGAGGCCGAAGTTCAGCCGGTCCCCGGTGTAGTTCTTCACGACCAGGAGCGCGCCAGCCGGCCCCGCGACCGCGCGAATCGCGGCCAGGACGGCGTCGGTGCTGGGCGAGGTGAACACGTCCCCGGCGACCGCCGCGTGCAGCATGCCGGGGCCCACATAGCCCGCGTGCGCCGGTTCGTGTCCACTGCCGCCGCCGGAGATGACCGCGACCTCGCGCCGATGGACCTCGGCGGGGATGTCGGAGCGGACCACCACGGACTCGCCCTCCAGCAGCGCCTGCTCTGGAGAGAGCGAGACCAGACCCTCGAGCATCTCCCCCACGACGGCGCGGGGGGCATTGACGAGCTTCTTCATGCGCTCACGGTGGCCGCACGGCCCAAGCCCCGTCAAGCACGGCACGGCCAGCACCCGAGCGCCCCCGAGAGGCGGGGCCCAGAGTCCCCATCCCCCAGGCTCAGGGCGAGCGGCGCCTGGGGTGCGCAGTCCCCAGGCATTCGAGTCATTTCGCATACTTGGCGCTGGCCACCCGCTTGCTCTTCCCAGGGCAACCAGGAGGTCACCATGCGAATCGAGAGCGCGGGGCAGACGCACATCGGGCGTCGGACTCAGAACGAGGATGCGTACAGCATGCGGCCGGAGTTGGGACTGTTCGTGGTCGCGGACGGGCTTGGCGGGCAGGAAGGCGGAGAGGTCGCCAGCCAGTGCGTCGTGGAAGCCTTCACCGAGTTCCGCGAGCGGCTGGCGCGAGACGCCGAGGCGACGTGGCCGCACAAGCCAAGCCCCCGGCGCAGCCCGGAGGAGCGGCTGCTCGTGGCCTGCACGGAGCTGGCGCAGCGCGCGGTGGTCTCCCGCCGCGTGGGGCCCTTGCGGGAGATGGGCTCCACGGTGGTGGCGCTCGCCCTGGGGCCCCACGGCGCGGCGGTGGCGCACGTGGGGGACAGCCGCCTCTACCGGCTGCGAGACGGGCGGCTGGAGGCGCTCACGCGGGACCACTCCATCACGGAGGAGATGCGCGCGGCCGGAATGGAGCCGCCACCTCGGGGGCAGAGCACCTTCGGCCACATCATCACCCGGGCCCTGGGCACGGAGCGCGCGGAGCCCACGGTGCAGCGGCTGGAACTCCAGCCCGGGGATGTGTACCTGCTGTGCTCGGACGGCCTGTACGAGCCGCTGGGGGCGGAGGGGCTCGCCGCGCGGATGGCACAGGGCAGCGTCACCGAGGCTTGCGAGTCCCTGGTTTCCGGTGCCTACGATGCCGGGGGCCGTGACAACATCACCGCCGTGGTGCTGCGTGTCACTGCCGCGTGAAGGGACGGACCCCAGGTGATTTCAGTCAAGGAACTGCGAGCGCTCGGCGCATCTCTGTCGGAGGAGAAGTTCCGCCACCAGCTGGGGCCCTTCGCGCTCGTGCAGCGCCCCGTGCGCCCGGGAGAGACCGAGGAGCTGGCCACCACGCACACGGCCAGCCCGGGGACGATCGAGCAGGGGATGCTCTCGCTCATCTTCGAGTTCGAGAACCTGTTGGTGGCGACGCTGCCGCCGCTGGGGGAGACGGACTCGCTGATGATCGGTCGGCTGCCGGACTGCGAGCTGGTGCTCGAGGACGGCTCGGTGTCCAAGCAGCACGCGGTGCTGCACTGGAACCAGGCCGAGGGCGTCTGCACGCTCAAGGATCTGGGCTCGCGCAACGGCACGTTCGTGAACGGGGTGATCATCATGAAGCGCGAGAAGGCGCTGCGTGACGGAGACATCCTGAGCTTCGGCAACGTGCCGTTCTGGTTCCTGCTGACGAAGACGCTCTACGCGCGGCTCCAGAAGCTGCCGGGTGGCCCGGGCTCGCACGGCGGCTGAGCGCCCGGGCTACTCTGCCCGGAGCGTGACGGCCGGCGGCACGCGCGTGGCCCGCCGTGCTGGCAACCAGCTGGCGAGCACCGCCACCGCGAGCAGCCCCGCCACCACGCAGGCGAAGGTGAGGGGGTCGTGCGCGCGCACCCCATAGAGCACGCTCTCCATGAGCCGCGCGAGCGCGAGCGCACCGGCCAGGCCCAGTGCGACGCCCGCCCCCACCAGCCGCAGGCCTCCGCCCATCACCATCCGCAGCACATCCCCGGGCGTGGCGCCGAGCGCCAGCCGGACGCCAATCTCCCGGCGCCGCTGGCTCACGGTGTACGCGAGCACCCCGTAGATGCCCACCGCGCCGAGCAGGAGCCCGAGCGCCGCGAACAGGCCCATCAGCACGGCGAGGAGCCTCGGGCGTGCCACTCCCTCGCGCATCACCTGCTCCAGGGTGGTGACGCGGTTGATGGTCTGGTTCGGGTCCACGCTCCACACCGCCTTCTGCACATCGGCCGCCACCCGCATCGGGTCGCCACGGCCGCGCACCATCAGGTTCACGCTGGAGCGGCTGTTCTGGAGCACGTGGACGTAGAGCATCGGCTCGACGGGCTCGGAGGGGCCTGCCTGCCGGGTGTCTCCCACCACGCCGACGATGGTCACCGGATCGCCGCCGAGCGTGAGCGTCTGCTCGACCGGGTCGCCCTCCAGTCCGTAGCGGCGCACGAACGCCTCGTTGACCACCACCACGAACCGGGACTGCTTGCCCTCCCGGTCATCGTCGGTGAAGTCGCGGCCGGCCTTCACGGGGATGTGCAGGGTGCGGAAGTAGTCGCGGCTGATGTGCTGGATGTTGACGCGCATCAGCTCGTCGGGCTTGCCGGGCACGGCCAGGCGGATCATCTCCACATCGGACTGCCCGGGCAGCGTCTTGGCGGCGCCGACCGACTCCACGCCGGGCAGCGCGCGCACCGCCTCGAGCACCCGCTGGTAGTACGCCGTCCGCTCATTGTCGTGCGCGGAGCCGATGCTGAAGTGGACGACGGAGACGCCCTGTGGGTCGAAGCCCATGTCCGTGGACAGCAGGTGCGAAAGGCTGCGCGCCGCGAGCCCCGCCCCGCTGGCGAGCACCACCGCGAGCGCCACCTCCACCACCACCAACCCACCCCGCAGGCGCCGCCCGCCACCCGCTCCCTGGCCCGGAGAAGCGCCCTTGAGCAAGGGTTGCAGTGACGGCGACGACGCCCGGAGCGCGGGCAGCAGCCCGAACAGCACCCCGGTGGCAGCAGACAGGCCCAGCGTGAACGCGAGCACCGCGCCGTCCAGCCGCACCTCGCTCGCGCGAGGCAGCCGCCCGGCCGCCAGCTGCACCAGCCCCTCGGCTCCGAGCACCGCGACGACGAGGCCCAGCAGCCCGCCAGCGACGGCAAGCAGGAGGCTCTCGGTGAGCAACTGGCGCATGAGCCGCCCGGGAGAGGCCCCCAGCGCCGTGCGGACCGCCAGCTCCTGCGCGCGCACCGTGCCGCGCGCCAGCAGCAGGTTGGCGAGGTTGGCGCAGGCGATGAGCAGGATGAAGGCCACCGCGCCCAGCAGCACCAGCAGGCTCGTCTTCACCTCCCCCACCATCGCCTCGTGCAGAGGCACGACGGTGGCGCCGACGAAGCGTGCGTTGGAGGCGGGGTGCTCGGCCTCGAGCGCGCGAGACACGCCCTCGAGCTCCGCGCGGGCCGAGTCCACCGTCACCCCGGGCTTGAGCCGGCCCACGCCCATCAACCAGCGAGACCCACGCTGCTGCCACGGCACACTGTCCTGCGTGAGCCAGGCCACGGGCAGCCACACCTCTGTCGCGGGCGACGGGAAGTCGAAGCCGCGAGGCATGACGCCCAGCACCGTGTGGGGCTTGCCCTCGAGCGTGACGGAGCGGCCCACCACGTCCTGCGCGCCGCCGAAGCGCCGCTGCCACAGCCCATGGCTGAGCACCACCACGTCCGCCTGTCCGGGCACGTGGTCCTGGGCCTGGAACGGCCGCCCGAGCAGGGGGGCGCTGCCGAGCGTCTGGAAGAAGCCGTCCGAGACGTAGGCGGCCGACAGGCGCTGGGGCTCGCCATCGCCGAGCAGGTCCACGCCAGTCCGGCCCTCGGCGTAGAAGTAGGCGCCAGCGGACTCCAGGGACTTCGACTGGGTGCGCCAGTCCTCGAAGTCCGGGAAGGAGAAGACGCCCCGGGGCGTCTCGGGCGCCCGCTGCCACAACTGCACCAGGCGCTCGGGCGCGGGGTACGGCAGCTCGCGCAGGAGCACCCCGCGCACCACGCCGAAGATGGCCGTGTTGGCGCCGATGCCCAGCGCCAGCGTCAGCACCGCCACCAGCGTGAAGCCCGGCGTGCGCAGCAGGCCACGCACCCCATACCGCACGTCCTGCACCAGCGCGCCCCATCGCCTTGCCCGGCCCACTTCCTGCTCCCTTCGGCGGCTCAGCTCCACGCAGGTGTCGCGGTAGTTGGCCACATCCCCGAAGCGCCGCAGCGCCTCCTGGCGCGCAGCTTCCGGCGTCATCCCGCTCTTCACGAGCCGCTCCACGCTCAGCTCGAGGTGGAAGCGCATCTCCTCGTCCACGTCCTGCTCGGGAGCGGGAGGCCGCACCGCCAGGCGCAACAAGCGCCGGAACGGCCACGGGAGCGCGCGTCGAGAATCACCTTCGGCCATGGCTCACCCCCGCGCTCAAGCCGAGCGAAGGACGCGCGTGACGGCGTCCGAGTAGGCCAGCCAGTGCTGGGTGCCGGCGCGAAGCTGCGCGCGGCCCTCCCCCGTCAGCCGGTAGAACTTGGCGCGCCGGTTGTTCTCCGACACGCCCCACTCGGCCTCGAGCCAGCCGCGCCGCTCCAACCGGTGCAGCGCGGGGTAGAGCGCGCCCTCGTCCACCTTGAGCGCCTCGCCGCTGTGCATGCGAATGAGCTCGGCGACGCCATAGCCATGCTGGGGCCCCCACGAGACGGCCTTGAGCACCAGCACATCCAGCGTGCCCTGCAACAGCTCCAGCGACGTGTCACCCATGAAGCTCTCCCCTAGACGGCTTAGGGGAGAATGCCGGGCTTCCCCTAAGACGTCAAGGGGAGCAGCCGCAACCGCACTGTTCGCCCGAGCCCGCGCTCAGGTCAGAGGTTGCGGATGAAGCTGGTGATCAAGTCGGCGCAGACCTGCGGCGCTTCGTGCTGCGGGCCATGCCCCATCTGCGGGAACACCATCAGATGTACGGCCTGGGTCTGCGGCGTCACGTCGAACCAGTTCTCGACCGGGAAGACGATCTCCTTATCGCCGGAGATGACCAGAGAGGGAATGCGGGTCGTCTTGAGGAAGTCGAGATAGCCGTTGTCATCGACGAAGATGTCGTCGCCCTGGGTCTCGGCCAGGAGCTTCATGACGGTGGCGATGGGAATCGCCGGGCTGACATCCGTGGTGCGCGCGGCGATCCGGCGGTGCGAAGCCAGCGCGGCGTCGCGGGACTTCTGCGAGTCGGGGTGGAAGAACAGGACGATCTCGTCATCCAGGTCGTTCACGGGCTTCAGGGCGCGCTCATAGAAGACGGGCTTCGCCCCCAGGCGCACCTTGCCCGGCGGGGTGGTGCCAATCAGCACGTTCGCGAGGATGCGTTGCGGATGCAGGCGCGTCACCACCTGCGACGCGATTCCGCCCAGCGACCAGCCGCCGATGACGAAGCGCTCGAGGCCCAGCGCGTCGGCCAGATCGACCGCGTCCTGCGCCATCTTCGTGCGCACATAGCTGGGCTGGCCGGTCGACAGGCCGAGGCCGGAGTAGTCGAAGGTGATGACGCGGTGGTGGACCGCCAGCGCATCGAGAAAGGCGGGGTCCCACGAGTCGAGGATGCCGCGAAACCGCAGGCACAGGATGAGGGGCACGCCCTTGCCGATGTCGCGATAGGCGAGGCGGCGGCCCTTCACCTCGACGAAGCGGGTGGGCGTGTTGACGGCGGTGGAAACGGTGGCAGGCGCATCCATGGTCAGGCTCCTCTCAGGGGAACGCATCGAACTCCGTGGGGGTTGAGCGGCTTGAACCTTGGTATAGCCCGTGACGAAGCCCTTGGAGGTCCTCGTGCGGCTGCTCATCCAGCATCGCAACCTGTATCGCTACCCGAAGCCCGCCGCCCTCGGCCCGCACCTCATCCGGCTCCGCCCCGCGGCCCACGCGCGCGCCGCCATCGAGAGCTATGGCCTCACCGTGGAGCCCTCCACCGCCCAGGTGCGCTGGCAACAGGACCCCTATGGCAACCGGGTGGCGCGCATCACCTTCCCCGACGGCGTCCGCGTCCCGCACCTCGAGGTGACGGTGGAGCTGGCCGTCGACGTGCGGCCGGTGAATCCGTTCGACTTCCTCCTCGACAACCGCTGCGAGGTGGCTCCGTTCACCTACCCACCGGAGCTGCGACAGGAGCTCATCCCCTTCCTCGACGTGGACGAGCCAGCGGTGCGCGGCGGTGCGCGCCTCCAGGCCTTCCTCGACGAGCTGCCGCGCTCCGGGCCAACGGTGCCGCTCATCGTCCAGCTCAACGAGCGGGTGAACCAGCGCATCCGCTACATCATCCGCGAGGAGGCGGGCATCTACACGCCCGAGGAGACGCTCGCGGCGGGCAAGGGGAGCTGCCGTGACTCGGCGATGCTGCTCATCGCCGCGCTGCGCTCGCGCGGGCTGGCGGCGCGCTTCGTGAGCGGCTACCTGGTGCAGCTCACCGACGAGGGGATGATCCCCAACGCCCCGCGAGGCGTGGGGCGTGACGTGGTGGACCTGCACGCCTGGGCGGAGGTCTTCCTGCCCGGCGCGGGGTGGATCGGCCTCGACGCGACCAGCGGCCTGCTGACGGGAGAGGGCCACATCCCGCTCGCCTCGACGGCGGCCCCGGCGCTGGCGGCCCCCATCGAGGGTACCAGCGACACACCGGCCGAAGAGGTGCGGTTCTCGATGACGGTGGGCCGGCTCGGACACGAGCCCCGGCCGACGGCGCCCTACACCGAGGAGGTGTGGCAGGCGCTGTGCGACGGCGGGGCCCGCGCGGACGCGATGCTGCTGGAGCACGGGGTGAAGCTCACCCTCGGCGGTGAGCCGACCTTCAACGCCCGAGAGCACGCCGAGCTGCCGGAGTGGAACGGAGAGGCGCTGGGCGAGACGAAGTGGAAGCTCGGGGTGAAGCTCGCCGAGGAGCTCAAGCGGCGACTCGCGCCCGGGGCGGCCCTGCTGCTGCGCGCCGGCAAGCACTACCCGGGCGAGAGCCTGCCGCGCTGGGCGCTCGATATCTGCGGGCGGCGAGACCAGGTGCCCCTGTGGACGGGCGAGACGCTGGCCTCGGGAGGCAACGCGGACACCGCGCAGGCGCGGGAGGTGGCGCAAGAGGTGGCGGCGCGGCTGGGCCTGACGGAGCACATACACCCCGCCTACGAGGACCCCTGGCGCTTCCTCCAGGACGAGGAGAACCTGCCGGTGGACGTCGATCCGCTCAAGGCCAACCTCCAGGACTCCGAGGAGCGGCGGCGCCTGGCCCGGGTGCTGGGCCAGGGGCTCGGCAACGCGGTGGGCTTCGTGCTGCCCCTCGCGCGAGACCCGGAGGGGCGCTGGGTGAGCGAGCGCTGGCACTTCCGGCGGCGCCACCTGTTCCTGCTGCCGGGAGACAGTCCCCTCGGGCTGCGGCTGCCGCTGCGCTCGCTCTCGGAGGGAGACCCACTGGCCGACGTGTGGGAGGAGCCATACGAGCCCATCGATCCCCGCCGCGCGCCGTCGCCCGAGGAGACGAAGCAGCGGAAGCTCATCGCCCGTGAGCGCGCCAGCCGCCCCCCTCGGGTCCGGACCGCGCTGAGCGTCGAGGCGCGCGGCGGAACGGTACACGTCTTCCTGCCCCCGCTCGCTCGGGCCGAGGACTTCTTCGAGCTCGTCGCGCTCATCGATCAGGCGCGCCAGCGCACCGGCATCGCCATCCAACTGGAGGGCTACCCTCCCCCGTCCTCGCCGCTCCTCTACCGCTTCGCGGTGACGCCGGATCCGGGCGTGCTCGAGGTCAACCTTCCGCCCGTCACGAGCAGCCGCGAGTACACGGAGCTGGTCGGGCAGGTGTTCGAGGCGGCGCTCCACGCGGGCCTCCACAGCGAGAAATACCTGCTCGACGGCCGCATGGCCGGCAGCGGCGGTGGCAACCACATCACGGTCGGTGGCCCGACGCCCCTGTCCAGCCCGCTGCTGACCCGGCCGGAGCTGCTGGCCTCGCTCATCACCTTCGTGCAGCACCACCCGTCACTGTCGTACCTCTTCACCGGCCTGTTCGTCGGGCCGACGTCACAGGCGCCCCGCGTGGACGAGGCACGGCACGACTCGCTCTACGAGCTGGAACTCGCGCTGGCCAAGGCCTTCGACGCCGGCACCGCGCCCCCGCCCTGGTTGCCGGACATGCTCTTCCGGAACCTGCTGGTGGACGTGGCGGGAAACACCCACCGCGCCGAGCTGTGCCTGGACAAGCTGTTCGATCCGCACACAGCGAGCGGGAGGCAGGGGCTGGTGGAGCTGCGCGCCTTCGAGATGCCGCCGCACGCGCGCATGGTGTCCGCGCAGGCCATCCTGGTGCGCTCGCTCTTCGCCGCCTTCGCCAAGCAGCCCTACCAGGCGAAGCTGGTCCGCTTCGGGCAGTCGCTCCACGACAAGTACCTGCTGCCCTACTACCTGGGGCGCGACCTGGACGACGTGCTCGCCCACCTCTCGGAGCGGGGCCTGGCCCTGCCGAGGGACGCGTACACCCCCTTCCTGGAGCTGCGCTGCCCGCTCGCCGGGCGCATGCAGTTGGGCGACGTCACCCTCGAAGTGCGCAATGCCCTCGAGCCCTGGCCCGTGCTCGGCGAGGAGCTGAGCGCGGGCGGCACCTCGCGCTACGTGGACTCATCCATGGAGCGCATCGAGGTGCGCGCCTCCGGCCTCATCCCGGAGCGCCACGTCCTGCTCGTCAACGGCCACACGCTGCCGCTCACGCCCACGGCGAAGGCGAACGAGTGGGTGTCCGGGGTGCGCTTCCGCGCCTGGGCGCCGCCGCACAGCCTGCAGGCGCACCTGGGCATCCACCACCCCATCCGGTTGGATCTGCTCGACACCTGGGGCCAGCGCTCGCTCGGCGCGTGCGCCTACCACGTGTGGCACCCCGAGGGCCGCGCCTTCTCCACCCCGCCGCTCACCCGCTTCGAGGCGACCGCGCGCCGCGCGCAGCGCTTCACCTCCGAGGCGCCTCTGCCCTGGCCGGTGAAGGCCCGCCCGGCCCAGCCCAGCGGAGAGGCTCCCTGCACCCTGGACTTGCGGCGCCTCCCCATCGACTACCGCCCGCCCTCCCCACCCGTCGAAGAGGAGACGGTCGGCTGAGGTGGCCGTCACCGGCGACCTTCTCCGAGGAGGGTGCTTCGGCTACCCTCCGCCGGCCCCGCGCCTGTTGCGGTCGCCAACCAAGCCCACCGGATGCCCAACGTCCTCGCCATGAGCTTCGAGGGGGAACTGGCCCCCTCGTTCGATCTGCGTTGTCTGAGCCCTCAGCACAAGCCACCCGACGGCTGGGGCATCGGCTACTACCCGGGAGGGGACCTGGCGGCGGAGGTGCTCAAGGAGGCGGCGCCGCCGCCCGGCTCCATCCGCAGCGAGCTGGTGCGGGCCTGGGAGCACCTGGCCTCCTCGGTGTTCATGCTCCACGTCCGGACGGCGACGTGGGGGCAGATCTCCGCCGCTAACACCCAGCCCTTCCGCCGCTCCTGGGGGGGACGCGACTGGCTGATGGCGCACTCGGGCAGCCTGTCCCACCGCGTCGAGCCCACCGTTCCGCAGCGCTTCGAGCCCATCGGCTCAACGGACACCGAGCTCATCTTCTGCCAGTTGATGTCGATGATCTCCAACAAGGGGTGGCGCACCCTGGGAGACATCGATCCGGAGGTCCTCCGCGCCTTCTTCGCCGAGATCAACGCGCACGGCTCGCTCACGACCGTGCTCACCGACGGGCGCGACCTGTGTGTGTACGCGGACCGCGACCCGGCGCACGAGGTGCATGTCTGGACGCTGCACCCGCCGCACGACAGCCTCGTCTTCGGCGATGACGATCTGTTGGTGGACCTGACCAAGCGCGGCATCAAGAGCCGCAAGGGCGTCATCATCTGCTCCAATCCCCTCCAGCCCGAGGGGAACGCCAAGGTGGACTGGAAGCGGCTCGCGCCGGGAACGCTCCTGCGCATTCGGCAGGGCGCGGTCACTGCGGAGGCGAAGCCCCCCGCTCCGACACCGCAGGTGGAGGCGCAGGCGCAGCCGATCCAACAGCAGGTCCCGGACACGCAGACGGCGGCGCTGGCGCCGGTGGCTCCCGCCGTGCCGCCTGCCCAGACGCACTTCGTCGCTCGGGTGCGGGACTTCAAGCTGCCCTCGAATGCGGAGGTGCAGCGCTTCTCGGTGGTTCACCGCACCGTCTACCGCTACCAGACGCCCATCGAGCGAAGCACCCACATGCTCCGGCTACGGCCGATGCACGACGAGCTGCAGGCAGTGATCGGGCACGAGCTCCACCTGTCCGTGGATGGCAAGCGCCGCGACTACGACGACGTGTTCGGCAATCGGGCCACGCGGGTGCATATCGAGACGCCCTATACGGAGCTGGCCATCGAGGCGCGCTCGACGGTGGAGCTCTACGACACGGATCCGCTCCAATTCCGTGCGCCCAAGGAGCGCGGCACCATCCCGCTGGTGTGGATGCCCTGGCAGCAGCAGGTGCTTCAGCCCTTCCTGCTGCCGCAGGAGCTACCGGAGAGTCAGTTGGTGGAGCTCACGGAGTACGCGATGAGCTTCGTGAAGCGGAACGACTACGACCTGCTGGACACGCTGCTGGACATCAACTCGACCATCTTCCGCGAGTACGAGTACCGGCAGGGCTCGACGACGGTGTACACGACGCCCTTCGACGTGTACGCGAACCGGCGCGGCGTCTGCCAGGACTTCACCAACCTGTTCATCTGCATGGCGCGGCTGCTGGGCGTACCGGCGCGCTACACGTGCGGCTACATCTACTGTGGTCCGCAGAGTACAAATCAGCGGCAGGCCGAAGCGTCCCATGCGTGGTTGCAGCTCTACCTGCCCGAGGTGGGCTGGCGAGGCTTCGACCCGACCAACGGCATCCTCACGCAGACCTCGCACGTGCGGGTCGCGGTAGGGCGCGGCTACGGTGACGCCACCCCCACCTCGGGGACCATCTTCGTTGGAGGTGGACCCGAGACGCTGGAGGTGGACGTGCGGGTGGACCGGATCGCCTAGCCCGACGATCACTTCAGCCGGGTCGCATAGAAGTCGTGGAGCTTCTGGCGCGTCGCCTTGCCTGGGACGTTGATGACCTTTCGATCCTCGCCAGCCATCTGGATCGACACTCCACCGAAGATCCAGAAGCCCACCTGGATGGCGAACCGCTCCAGCTGGTCGACTGGGAAGATGCGCCGCTGGGACTTGTCCTTGGAGAGCACCGTCGTCAGCTCCTTCTCGAGCTTCTCCAGGGAGAGCTTCTCCGAGAGGAACTTCTCTACGGCCTCGGGCATCTCGTCCGGGCTCACCTTCCAGCGCGTGCTGGTGGGGGTGTTCTCTAGAAACTCCCGCGCGTGGTGTGGGAAGAGGAAGAGGAAGCCGGGGGTGCCCACGAGGCACGCGTGGGTGATCTGCCCGACGGTGATGCCCTCGTTCACGTTGATCCGGGGCACGAAGACCACATCTGTCCGCTGCGTCATCCGCGCATTATGGGCCAGCGCTCGCCTCGCGCGACAACCCTCTCATCCCGTCCGGGAGAGCAGGGACCGAAGGATGTCCTCGCTGTGTGTCCACAGCAGCGCGGAGCCGACCTGTGGCAGGAGCTGGCGCCGCGCCGTGGGAATCCTCCGCGCGAGGGTCTCGCCCTGGTCGGGAGAGTGGACGGTGCTCGTATCGAGGCCGCCGTACCACAGGTCCACGGGGACGCGGATGGCTCCCGGGTCGAACGGCCACCGGGACATCGCCAGAACGGTGTCACGCGCATAGCCCGCCGAGCCCTGCATAAAACCTTCGTCCAGGGCGCGCCGGTAGGCCTCGGCGAAGCGCGGCGCGGTGAACACGGCGCGGTCGGACTCAGAGCTCATGCCGATGACCATGTCCCACATCATCTGCACGCTCATCCCAGCGAAGAATGCCTCGGCGCGGGCCGGCTCGGCGGCGGAGAGGTCCACCAGCTTCGCGACCTCCGGATGGAGCATTCCGCGCAGCGCCGGGTAGGCCAGCTCATCACCACCCGCGACGAGGGCGACGCCCGTCACCACGCCCTTGGCCGCACAGGCCAGCGCGAAGGGCGCCCCCTGGGAGTAGCCCACCACCGGGAGCCGCTCCAGCCCCTGGGCGGCGGCGAAGCCCCGAACATCCTCCGCCCAGTCGAGCAGCCCTCGCCCCGGAGCGGGCGTGGAGGCGCCGAGCCCAGGCCGGTCGAGCGAGATGAGCCGAACCTTCAATCCCTCGAGGACGTCAGCGCCAAACCCCAGCCAGCGACTCATGGCCGCGCCAGGGCAGAAGAGCACGGGTGTGCCCGACGTCGGGCCCCACTCTCCCCACCCCAGCAGCCTCCCGTCGGACAGCCGCGTTGTCCCCGTGCGCGCGGGCCCCTGAACCAGTGTGTTCATGCCGCGAAGCGTCCCACGCGGCCCCGGACCAGGGAAGCCATTCTCGGCGAGCGCCTCAAGGAGGGGCGCAGACGACGCCGGCACAGTTCCCCATGCCGTTGCCTCCCGCCACGTTCCCTCCTCCGTCGATCGCTCCCTCCGCGTGGAGACCCCAGCCCGTGTTGCCGATCGCGGTGTTGCCCGACACCGTGAGGCTGTTGGGAACCAGCACCCGGAGGCCGTCCCCCGCGTTCTGGAGGAAGCGGTTGCCACTGACCGTGCCAGTGAGCTCGGGAGGCACATACTCCTCCAGGTGGCCCAGGCTCAGCCCACCGCCGTTGCGCCGAAGGGTGGAGCCCTGGATGTCGACCGTCCGGGACTGGACCCGCATGCCGCCTGCGTTGTCGGAGACCTGCGAGTCGCGCAGCACGAAGTCGAACGCATCCCAGGTCGGCCACTCCGCGGGAGCGAGCGCATCGTTGTGCAAGAACAACGTGTTGACGAACGACGCCTGGGAACAAAAGCCGTAGCCGAACTCGCCGAGGGTGATTCGCCCCACGACCGAGTTGAAGGCGATGCGGCTCGACGTGAACGAGACGCCGCCGTAGGGACACCAGACCACCATGTCGTTGAACGTGAAGTTCGAGCGGACCACCTCCACGTCGTGGCTGTTGGCGGAGAGCGCGAGCCGGTTGGCGAGGAAATAGGACGCAATCACCTCGAACTTGCCGCTGCTCGCGTCCTGCTCACTGCCCACCGCCGAGCCGTTGGCGATGAAGTAGCTGTTGGAGATGGTGAACGTCGCGGAGCCACTCCGGTTGTACACGGCGGCCCGGTTGTCGATGAACGTGAGCTTCGACAACCAAACGTGGTCCGGGAAGTGGCTCGCGTCGTAGTCGAGCACGTACCCCAGGTCGAACCCCTGGATCGTCCCGTTCTTCACCGTGCTGTTGGCCAGGACGGCGATGCCCTCCGACAGCCCCGGCTCCGAGCCCACCCGGCGCACGGTATGTCCCCCGAGATCGAGCACGACGCCCGTGCCGACAACCCGGAGCGCGGGGGCCTCCGTACCGGAGCACTCGAGATCGTGGGTGAGCCGGGTGTTGGTGGTGATCGTATCGCCGCACTCGACACAGCCCGGTGAGCGCCCGCTGCCTCCGCGCTCGTGGGCGTGCGCGGCGAGCGCGAAGAACACACCCCACACCATGAGTGTGTGGCAGGCACGTTTCAGCGGAAGGGTCTTCATCCTGAGCTCCTGGCCAGCCCCTATCGGGGCGTCAATCTGGGAGCCCCCGCCTCGGCCCAGCAAGCCTCACGCGCGGTCGAGCGCGCTGTCGGAGCGACAACCCTCCCGGCCGAGAGCGCTCAGCTCGCGGAGAGGTTGATGCCCGCCCGGTACGCCGCGCGCATCGCTCCGAGGAGCCGGTCGGAGAGGACCCGATACGACTGAGCATCCGCGCCGTCGAAGCTCAGGTCATTCCAGGAGCCCATCCCGCCAAAGACGTCCGCGGCCATGGCGGCGTTCACCAGCTGGAGCGCGGGCACCGGCAGCCCGTTGAGGATGAGCAACTCCAGGATGTCCTCCAGCGGCTGGGGCTCGAGCGTCAGGCGCAGCAGGCAGCGGCGGAAGTGCTTGCTCCAGTACTTCAGCTCCTGCTGCTGGGCGAAGTCCTGCACCGACTTCAGCGACCGGGTGAGCCCGTTGCGGCAGGCGTTCAAGTCCCTGGCGACGGTGACTTCATCCCCCTCCCCTACCGGGAGGTACTCGAAGGAGAGGCTCCCGGCCCCCGGCGCTGGCGTGAAGAACTGGTTCCACTTCACGGTCTCCTCGGGCTCCAGCTCGCTCCCCTCCCCCACGGGCTCCGCCTCGGCGCTCAGCGGCATGAAGCGCGAGATGAGCGCATCCATCTCCTCCGGGCTACGCGACTCCATGAAAGCCTGGAGGCCGCGTCCCTCGAGCTCCGGGGCCAGCTCGCGCGTGAGCAGCTCTTCCCAGACGGCGGCCCGCTTGCGGCTCCGCATGAACGCGTAGAGCTGCTTGCCCGTGATGTCATAGAAGCGCGGCCGCACCTCGCGGGGCATGAACCGCTCCGAGCGGAAGCGATCCGTGAAGAGCAGGAGCCCCAGCCCACCGCCTCCCTCGAAGGCCTCGCGGATGTGCGCGGGCAAATCCCTCGGGAAGCTCTCCGGGTCCGCCTCCCAGGGCCCTGGCACGAACCACAGGCGCGCCTGCGGCGAGGCCCTGGCCTCGAGCCACTCCTGGAAGGACTGCCGCTCCCCCTGCTCGTCCAGCATCGTCACGACTGACGGCTGGCGGCCCGCCGGGCGCAGGCGGATGCCCATGAGCTCCTCGACCTCATCCCACCGCGCCTGGCCGGGCTCGCGCAGGGCTTGGTTGCCAGTGGTGATGAGAACCGTGCTGCAGACATCGACGGGGCGCATGCCCCCAGACTACCCAAGAGCCATGCCTGAACGCTCGGAGAGCTGACGACCGCGAGACCAGAAAGAATCCGGGGTTGTCGGGTGTTCTGAGGCCTCATGAGCTTGCTACGCCCGGAGATCGCATGACGCGCGGCCCCACGCTGCTGTCCCTCGCCCGCGCCGCGGTGCATGAGTCCCTCGAGGGCCCCCGGGTTCAGGTGCCCGAGGAGGCCTGGCTCGGCGAGCTGGGCGCCTGCTTCGTCACGCTGAAAAAGGACGGAGAGCTGCGCGGCTGCATCGGCAGCATGGAGGCGCACCGGCCGCTCTCCGAGGACGTCATCCAGAACGCCCGGAGCGCCGCGCACCGGGATCCGCGCTTCTCTCCGCTGCGGCGCAATGAGCTGGACACCGTCCGCTTCGAGGTGAGCCTGCTCTCCCCGCTCGAGCCGATGGACGTGGAGAACGAGCAGCAGGCCCTCACCCGACTGCGCCCGGGCACGGACGGGGTGCTGCTGCAGTGGGGAGGGCGCCGAGGCGTCTTCATCCCCAAGGTGTGGGAGATGCTGCCCACCCCGGCGGAGTTCCTCGCCAACCTGCGCCGCAAGGCGGGGCTGCCCTGGAAGGAGTGGCTGCCCGGCACCCGCCTGTGGCGCTTCACCGCCCAGGACTGGGCGGAGCCGGACCTGCTGAACTGAAGCAGGCGGCCCCGCCCCACGCCCCGCTCAGCGGGTGATGATGCGAATCACGTGGTTGTACGAGTCGGACACCAGCAGCCGCTCGGCGGGGTTGATGGTGAGCCCGGCGGGGGAGACGATGTCGGCCTGCTCGCCCGTGCCCAGGTGCGTGCCGAGCCGCCCGGTGCCGGCCAGGGTGTAGACCCGCGTGGTGGCGGCCTCCTCGCCCGGGACGACCTTGCGGATGCGGAAGTTGGCCGTGTCAGCCACCATCAGCTCGTTGGCCGGAGTCACCACCATGCCCATCTGCGCCCGGAAGCGGGCCTGCGTGCCCAGGCCGTCCGCGTAGCCCGCGGGCGTGCTGTCGCTCCCGGCGAGGGTCACCACGGTCCGCTCTGGCCCGGCGGAGATGCGGCGCAGGCGCTGATTGCCGCCGTCCATCACATAGAGCTCACCGCCCCGGCCGACGGCGATGGCGCTCGGGTTGTTGAAGCGCGCATCCCGGCCCTGCCCGTCCTGGGTGCCCGCGGAGTTGGCCCCCGCCAGCGTCGAGACCTGCTGCGTGTCGGCCGCGATCATCCGAACCTTGTTGCCCGCCTGGTCCGCCACGTAGATGTTGCCCGCCGCGTCGACGGCCAGCGACGTGGGCCGGTTGAAGCGCGCCTGGCCCGCGACTCCGTCGGTGCTGCCCGCGGCGCGCAGCGCTCCGGCGTAGGTGCTCACCACCCAGCGCTCGCCGTCCTTCACCAGCTTGCGGATGCAGTGGTTGTCCGAGTCGGCGACATAGATGGCGCCATCCGGCCCCACCGCCACCCCCGTGGGACGGCGGAACATGGCCGTCGCCCCCGCGCCATCGCGGCCGCCCGACTCCCCGTTACCCGCCAGCGTGGTGACGGTGCGCTCGGGGTTGTTGGCGATGAAGCGGATGCGGTTGTTGTTCGTGTCCGCCACGACGATGTCGCCATTCGGCGTCGAGGCCAGCCCCGTGGGGCCGTTGAAGAGCGCCTGGCTCGCGGGGCCGTCCTGGTAGCCCGAGCGCCCCGCCACTCCAGCGAAGGCCGCCACCTGGTGGGCCCAGATCGGATCCGGCACGGGAGCGGCGGGAACGGGCCCCGTCGCCGGCGGGAGCGTGCGCGCCGCACGGCGGTGGGACAGGGCGCGCTCGAGCACGTTCTGCGTCATGCGGGCCACGCGCGCATCGGCCAGCTCCGGGTCGGTCGAGAACGCCAGCGGCCAGTAGATGGTGCCCGCCGAGAAGATGAGCCGCCCCGAGGGCAGCGTGCGGTCCACCACCTGGGAGACGGTGGGAATGCCCTCGGCGGTGACGAGCGGGCTCTCCATGCTCACGCGCAGGCCCGGCGGCGTGTGGCCGTTGTCGAAGATGCGGTCCACCTCGTAGCCCAGCAGCCCGTGCATCTGCATGCCGTTGCGCAGCCCGGTGCCCGCGAAGATCCAGTGGCTCTCGTCCTTCACGGTCAGCGGGAAGGAGATGAGCTGCCAGCCGTCGTACATGGTGCCGAACAGCCCGTTCTCGGGCGTCGGGCTGGGCTCATCCCGGAAGCGCACGGTGGAGAAGGGCTCCGGATCCCGATAGGGCTCGTTCTTGTAGCAAACGACGGTGCGCAGCGGGTTGTTCTTGCTGTCGGACAGCATGCGCACCTTCCAGTACGCGCCGTTCCCGCCGAAGTGGGCCAGGCTCATCTTCCCCGAGGCGAGCGCCGCGTCCACCTGGTCGCGCTGCGCCTGCGTCCAGTACTCATCGTGGCCGGCGTGGACGAAGGCGCCGATGCCCTCCAGCAGGTTGGACTGCCGCAAGAAGTCGAGGTTGGTGGCGTAGGTGACGTCATAGCCCTGCTGCTCGAGGAACTTGGCGAAGGGGTACTCCCAGCGCAGCATCTGGCCGGCGCCCTCATCGTCCTTGTACGGGCGGTTGAACGACACCTGATAGGCGCGGCCGTTGGGCATCGTGCCCGAGGCGTCCGCGTAGAGGCTCTCGCCGCCCCAGGTGTTGTAGGCCTGGTAGGTGAGAATGCCGGGCTGGAAGAGGATCTCGGCGGCGCGCATGTCGCGCACCACGAAGGAGGTGAAGCGCTTGAACCCATCCGCGCGCTTCACCTTGACGACGTACATGCCGGACACCCAGTCCTCGCCGATCTGGAACGAGAAGGTGTCGGTCCACGAGCACTCCACCAGCGAGGTGCTCGGCTCGCGCGGGCACGGCGCCTGCTTCTTGGCCTGGAAGGGGCCCGCGGACCACATCTTCCGCGCGCCCGCGCCTCCGTAGTAGCCGAGCCGGAACACCTCGGCGGTGACCGGGCCCTCGTCCGAAACGGAGACCTTGACGTTCACCGTGTCGCCGACGAGCACCGAGTCCGTGGAGGCATAGAGCTCCACCTGGCCCGCGTTGGCCTGGCGGCCGCTGCGCCACGTGGCATCTCCCGGCTTCTGGTTCTCCGCGGGAATCGGGTTGGGCAGCACGACCCGGGTGGGCTTCTCCGGGGGAGGCGGCGGACATGCCGGAGGGCACTCCTCCACGGGCGTCGGCGGAGGAGGCCGCGGATGTGGCAGCGGATTGTCCGGCAGCGGATTCTCGTCCGCGACCGCGTCCCCCTCCCGGTCATCCGGAATCGGGATGGTGCCCTTCTCATGGCAGGCCGCCAACACAGACACCGCCGCCCACAACGCCACCCATCCGCGTCGTCCCACCGTCGCCTCCTCGTACTTGCCGGACCCCCGAGATAGGCACGCTGGCACCCCATGCCAACTCCCCGCCTGCCCAGGAGGTGTGCGCCGCTTCACACGTTGGGTACGGAGCGCCACATGAGAACTCCCTGTGTGGGCGCCGTGTCCGGTGCTCTATGCTCGCCGGCCATGGGGAGCTGGGCGGCAGGACCTTTTGGCAATGACAAGGGGCTCGACTACGTCGGCGAGGTCGTCGATGGGTTCATGAGCGTCATCCTCGACTTCCTGGAGCAGCCTCGCCTCGGCGAGGGCTTCGAGCAGGCCTTCGCGGCGGTCGCGCTGCTCAACATCCTGGATCAGAAGGTGACGGTGCCGCTGCCCAGCGCCGAGGAGGTGGACGTCTGGAAGCGCGTCTTCCTCACCACCCTCGACTCGCAACCGGACGCGCCCCCGTCGGACAAGGGCCTCCAGCGCTCGCAGCGCCGGGCGGTCGAGAAGGAGTTCGATCGGCTGCTCACCGCCTGCCGCGAGCGCGTGGACAGCGCGGACCGGCGGGCGCTGGGGACGATGGGGCGGCGGCTGCTGCGGGCCTGGTCTCGCCGGCCGAGAGAGCCCTTCACGCTGGACTACCGGGAGCTGGCCGAGTGGGCCACGGGCTTCGATGACGACATCGAGCGCGCCTGGAACGCCTGCCCCCGAGGGGACTGGCTCATCGGGCTGGCGACGGCGCTCGGGGTGCCCGTGAAGGAGCTGCTCCCGGCGGTGGCGACGCTCGTCTCCCAGGTGTTGCCGAAGCTCCCCCCGGGCGAGCCACGGCCGGCCGAGGCGCTGCGCGCCGCCGAGCGCTGGGTGCAGGGCGAAGGCACGGGCGCCGAGTGTGCCCATGCCCGGAATGTGGCGCTCGTGGCGGCCAAGGGGCTGGGACTGGTGCCCGCCGCCGCCGCGCGCGCCGCCGCCGCGCTGGCGGATGCCGCCGCCGAGGCCGAGGCGGGCCACTCCCCCATCCTCCGCGACTCCCTCACGGCGGCGGTGAAGGAGTACGCGCTGGTGGCGCAGCTCGAGGCCGGGCTCGCCGCCGAGGCCGCGGGCAAGGAGCACAACGCCGCCATGCTCGGAGATGGCTCCCGCGCACGTGACGCGGCAAGTCAGGCCGCCGCGCCCCTGCTCCGCGCCCACATTCCGTGGGCCACGGTTCGGCAGGCCTTCGCCCACTCTTCCTCGGGCAGGTAACGGGCCCAGGCACTCCGCTCGATGACGCAGGGGCTCTAGCGTCCAGGAGCCGACACAGGGCTCGCGCGGCGAGCCAATGGTGCCTGGGGAGGTGCTCGCTACCCTGCGCGCCATGCACCTCGTCAAGGAATCCGCACCCGAGTTCGAAGTCATCCCGGACCTGGACTCGGCATGGTCGGTCGAAGGCTCCGCGTCGCGACTGGCGGCGGTCCGCAAGGGCGCGCAGGCGCTGCGCGAGCGGTTCGCCTCCGAGCGGCCGGTGCTGGGCGTCCGGAGCTTCGAGCTGCTGACGATGGCCTATCCGGCGCGCTTCGGGTTCTGGGGCGCGGCGCGGCTGCCCATCCCCTATGTGCTGGTGCGCCACCGCGCGGTGCTGGTGCAGTTCCGGCAGGACGGGGAGCTGCGCAACCTGCTGTTCAACCCCACCGATGTCTCCCAGGTCTCCCGGGCCCCCTACCTGGCGCAGCAGCGCGAGCGCAAAGCCGTGCTCGGCCGGATGTTCCTTCGGGTACACGAGTCGCTGGAGCCCCAGCTGCGCCGCATCGGTGTGACGCCCGAGGACATCGACTACGTGGCCTTCGACCACTTCCACCTGCAGGACGTGCGCAAGCTGGTCGGCACGGGCCGTGGGACTCCGGCGCGCTTCCCTCGCGCGCGGCTGCTGACACCCCGGCGCGAGTGGGCCCAGTGGGAGGAGCTACACCCGCTTCACTCCTCCTTCCTCATCCCCGACGGCAAGAAGGGCGTGCCCTCGGAGCGCGTGGTCCTCACCGACCACGACCTGCGCCTGGGAGATGGCGTCATGCTGGTGCGGACGCCCGGGCACACGGCGGGCCACCAGACGCTCTTCTTCAAGACGGCCACGGGGGTCTGGGCCATCACCGAGAACGGCATCAGCGCCGACAACTGGTCGCCGCATGCCAGCCGCATCCCCGGCATCGCGAGCCGCACCCAGGAGCAGGGCCTGGAGGTGCTGCCCAACCTGGGCACCGCCGAGAGCGGGCTGGACCAGTACAACGCCATGGTGCTGGAGAAGACGCTGGTCGATCGCACCCTGGACGATGCGAGCTTCCTGCAGATCCTCCCCTCCTTCGAGGCCACCGCCTCGCGCCTGACCCCCGGCGTGAAGCCGTACATGCACCCCGCCCTCTCCTTCGGTCCGCTCGTGCTCACCGATGAGCGGGCCCAGCATGGCTGGACGCCGCGCCCCCAGCCCGCCATCGCGCACATGGTTTGAGTGGAACTCGCTGGGAGGCCTTCCAAGCCGGCAAGATGGCGGGGATGCCCTCCTCGACGGTTCCGCCTCCGGGCTCCCGCTGTCCTCTGGCCGTGACGACCTCCGACCGCGACGCGCCGGAACTCGCGCGGCGTGCCCAGCAGGCGGCGGCGGAGGTCGGAGTGCCCTACCTGGAGCGCACCCATAAGCTCTCGCTCGCGTCGATGTTGGCCGACAAGGCCGACGTGCTCATCGTGCTGGAGGCCCACGCGGTCTCCCTGGTGGACGCGCAGGGCTCCCTCCGGTTCTCCCCGGGGCTGGCACACCTGCGGGTGAAACAGCTGGATGCCGGGGTCCACGAGGACATGCTCCTGCGCATCGCCGGACTGAGCGAGGGTGAGCGCGTCCTGGACTGCACGCTGGGCCTGGGCGTCGATGCGCAGGTGGCGGCGCGCCTGGTGGGCACCTCGGGAGCGGTCACCGCCCTGGAGAAGAGCCCCGCGCTCTACCTGCTCGCCCGGCACGGGCTGGAGACCCTGTCCCAGCATCCGCGCGCGTGTACCATCCAGGCGGTATACGCCGACGCGAGCAAGTACCTGCGCACGCTTCCGGCTGGAGCCTTCGACGTGGTGCTCTTCGATCCGATGTTCGAGCGCCAGCGCAAGTCCTCGGTGGCGTTCGAGACGCTGCGGCGCCACGCGGACTACGCGCCGCTCACCCGGGAGACCCTCGCGGAGGCCCAGCGCGTGGCACGCAGGGCGGTGCTCATCAAGGGCTCGCGCTACTCCAGCGACTTCAAGAAGCTGGGTATCCAGCCCGAGCCCGCCCGGCCGAATGCCACCGTGCTCTGGGCGAAGCTACCGGGCGAGGGCTACTTGGGCACCCCCGAGCCGTAACGGTCGTAGGCGATGAAACCCTTCGTGGGCTTGCAGAGCTTGGGGAGGACCACCTCATCGCGAGCCAGGCCCACCGCCATCACCCACAGCACTGACGTGGACACCAGGCTCAAGAGGGCAACACTCCTCTTCTCACCGAACAACCGCTTGCCCCACCCTTGGAAGATCACAGCCTGCAGGAGGAAGAGGACCGTGGGAGCGGCCAACAACACCAGCACCATGGAGCGGTTCACCGTACACCTGGCCAGGTCACGCGCGCTGAGGCTGAGAAGTGGCCCCGCGGCCGAGACGGCGGCCAGCAGCAGGATGAGCGCAGCGCCGACGAGCAGGAAGAAGAACCGGCGGAACCCTGACGGGCTGGGCTGACCCTCGGCGGTCGAGCCCCGCACGTTGACGAGGACGACGCGGTTCAAGAACACCGCGCCCGCGGTCCAGAGGAGCAGATCGAGCCAGAGCGTCTGGGTGAAGGCGAAGGCGCTGGTGTCCATCGCGTTGATGCAGGCGAGGGCACGCAGCGGCCAGGTGGCCGCCGCGCAGAGCACGATGGGGACGAGGGCTCGGGAGAGCATTCACCCAGAGTATCACCGTAGGCGGCGGACGGCCCAACAGTGAAAACCGGTATGTCAGAGAGTCCTGGTACTTCCCCTGCCCTCAGCGGAGCAGGACACCCCCGCTCTCAACCCCGGCAGTACGCGGAGTCACCGAATGCAAGGTCGTTACGTGGGATGGATGAAGAAGATTTTGGGAGCCTGTCTCGGGCTCTGGCTGGTCGTGGGCTGCGGACAACCGATGGACGTGCCCGAAGAGGGCGCCTCGCTGGACACCGCGCACTCGAGTCTGCAGGGGCGGGCCCGCATCTCGGCGGGAACGCACCACGCTCTGGCATTGCGTCCAGATGGCACGGTGTGGGCAGTGGGCACCAACTCCTATGGTGAGCTGGGGGATGGCACCACGATCCAGCGCATCGCGCCGGTACAGGTGCAAGGGTTGGAGGATGTGGTGTCCGTGTCCGCGGGCGGTCACTTCTCGCTCGCGGTGCGCGCGGACGGCACGGTGTGGGCCTGGGGCTACAACATCTACGGCCAGCTGGGAGATGGCACCATCACCCGGCGCCTCGTGCCGGTGCAGGTGCAGGGGTTGAGCGATGTGGTGTCCGTGTCCGCGGGCTACAACCACGCGCTGGCGGTACGCGCGGACGGAACGGCGTGGGCCTGGGGCTTCAACACCTTCAACCAGCTGGGGGATGGCACCACGACGAAGCGCACGGTGCCGGTGCCGGTGCAAGGGCTCGGCTCCACGGGGGTGGTGGCCGTGGCGGCGGGCACTTCGCACTCGCTGGCCTTGCGCTCGGACGGCACGGTGTGGGGCTGGGGCGCCAACAGCTCCGGCCAGTTGGGAGATGGCACCACGACCCGGCGCATCATGCCGGTGCAGGTGCAAGGGCTCGGCTCCAACGGGGTGATCGCCTTGGCGACGGGCAACAGCCACGCGCTGGCGGTGCGCGCGAACGGCACGGTGTGGGCCTGGGGCTCCAACGACTATGGCCAGGTAGGCGATGGCACCACGAGCAACCGCACCCTGCCCGCGCAGGTGCAAGGGCTGAGCGGGGTGCAGGCCGTGGCGGCGGGCGATTCGCACTCGCTGGTCTTGCGCTCGAACGGGACGGTGTGGGCCTGGGGCGAGAACTTCGCCGGTGAGCTGGGAGATGGCACCGGGACCAACAGCAGCGTGCCGGTGCAGGTGCAGGGGTTGAGCGGGGCAATGGCCGTGGCCGCGGGAGACAACTTCTCGTTGGCGGTGCGCGCGGACAGCACGGTGTGGGCCTGGGGCTCGAACGAATACGGAAAGCGGGGAGATGGCACCCTCTACCACCGCACCGAGCCGGTGCAGGTGCAAGGGCTGAGCGACGTGCTGGCCGTGGAGGCGGGCGACAATCACTCGGTGGCCTTGCGCGAGGACGGCACGGTGTGGACCTGGGGCTCCAACGGCTCCAACCAGCTCGGTGATGGGACCGCGACCCGGCGCAGCGTGCCGGTGCAGGTGCAAGGGTTGAGCGGAGTGGTGGCCGTGGCCGCGGGTGGTGTCCACACGCTGGCCTTGCGCAATGACGGCACGGTGTGGGCCTGGGGCGCCGGCGCGTTCGGCCAACTGGGGGATGGAACCAACCTCTACCGCAGCGTGCCGGTGCAAGTGCAAGGGCTGAGCGGGGTAGTGGCCGTGGCCGCGGGCCATTCGCACTCGCTGGCCTTGCGCTCGGACGGGACGTTGTGGGCCTGGGGAATCAACGACGGCGGTCAGCTGGGCAGTGGCAACTACCTGAGGCGCAACGTGGCGGCGCAGGTGCAAGGGCTGAGCGGAGTGGTGGCCGTGGCCGCGGGCGACGCGCACTCGCTGGTGGTGCTCTCGAACGGCACGGTGCGGACCTGGGGCTACAACTTCTACGGGCAGCTGGGAGACGGCACCACGACCACGCGGACCGTGCCGACGCAGGTGCAAGGACTGAGCGGGGTGGTGAGCCTGAAGGCGGGCGGTTCGCACTCGCTGGCGGTGCGCTCGGACGGCACGGTGTGGGCTTGGGGCCTCAACAGCTCGGGCCAGTTGGGGGATGGCACCACGACCTGGCGCAGCGCGCCGGTCCAGGTGCAGGGACTGAGCGGGGTGGAGGCAGTAGCCGTCGGAGAGAACCACTCGCTGGCGATCCTCGCGGACGGCACGGTGTGGAACTGGGGCCTCAACAGCTTCGGCCAGCTGGGGGATGGCACCACGACCTCGCGCAGCGCGCCGGTCCAGGTTCAAGCGCTCGGGATGAGCGGGGAGAGCGTGGCCACCGGGGGTACCCACTCGTTGGTGGTGCATGAGGACGGCACGGTGTGGGCCTGGGGCACCAACTCCGCCGGGCAGCTCGGGAATGGGGGAATCACCATGTACGCGACGGCTCCCATTCCCTCCTTGCTGTACTGAGGGCCGACGCAGCCTGTGCGCGCGGTGCTCTCCAGGGCACCGCGCGCCGCTCCCCCACCCGTGCCCTGAAAGGTGGTTGCGCGAGAAGGCTCCACACATCAAAATAGAGCCATGGGCCTCTACGCCTACATTCGCTTGCGCTAAGCAGGGCAGCGAGCATCCACGCCTCGCTGCCGCACTCGTGCCCGCTTTCCGTCTCGGAAGGTCCGGGCGCGACGCGCATGCCCTGGGTCCCCCTTGAAATACGCTCTGCACGACGCCCGATGCCCGAGGCGCTCGTGCGAGGACCGCGTGGACCGCCACACCGGGTCATGAGCCCTGCGCTCCGGACCTTCTCTCGATTCGTCGCAGAGGAGGCCATGCCATGTCTCAGCGTTCCGACCGTTTCCGCAGTCCTGACTCCCGCGGTTCCACCGCGATCCTCGTCGCCATCCAGCTCCCGCACGTCACGGATTCCGAGGTGACCACCTCGCTCTCCGAACTCGAGCGACTCGTCTCCAGTCTCGGCATCCGTGTGCTCGGCACCACCCTTCAGAAGCGAGCGAACGCCACCTCGCTATCGCTCCTCGGCGAAGGCAAGGTGCGGGAGCTCGCGACCCTCACCGGCGGTCCCGGAGGTGACCCGCAGCCCCCCTCGGCGCGCTCGGAGATCGCCAACCTCGTCGTCATCGACACCGAGCTGACGCCGGGCCAACTCCGGAATCTGGAGCTCGCCCTGGGCGTCGACGTCCTCGATCGCACGGCCATCATCCTGCGGGTGTTCGAGCAGCGCGCCCAGACACGCGAAGCCCGGCTGGAGGTCGAGATCGCCCGCCTGCTGCACGAGGCGCCGAGAATCCGCGACGACGCGTCCCTCGGCGATCGCGAGGGCGGCGGTGGACGCGGCGGAAGAGGCCACTCGAATGTGGAGCTCGCCAAGCAGCGCAACCGGGAGCGGGTGGCCGCCCTGCGCCGGGAACTCGAGGGGGCGCGAGCGGCGCAAGAGGCCCGGCGGGCGAGGAGGAAGGACACGCCGCGCGTGGCGCTCGTGGGCTACACGAACGCAGGGAAGTCCTCCCTGATGCGAGCGCTGACCGGCAGCGACGTTCTGGTGGAGGACAAGCTGTTCGCGACGCTTGGCACCACGGTGCGCGCGCTTCAGCCCGAGACAACACCGCGCATCCTCGTCTCCGACACGGTGGGCTTCATCAAGAACCTGCCGCACGGGCTCATCGCGTCGTTCCGGTCGACACTGGACGAGGCGCATGACGCCGGGCTCCTGCTCTACGTCGTCGATGCCGCGGACCCCGAGTTGCGCAACCAACTCGAACTCACACGGCACGTCATCGAAGAGATCGGCGCCTCGGAGATCCCCTCGCGGGTGCTCCTCAACAAGATCGACCGGGTGAGCCCCGAGGAGCGCCACCGGCTCGCCGCCGAGCTCCCCGAAGCCCTCCATCTCAGCGCCCATGACGCGGGAGACATGCAGCGGCTTCGGGAGACCCTGATCGCCTTCTTCGACGAGGCCTGGGCCAGCGAGCACTTCGACGTGCCCTACGCTCGGAGCGGACTGCTGGGAGAACTCCGGACGAGCGTGCGCATCATGTCGGAGGAGTACACCGAGCGGGGCATGCGCCTCGGGGTGCGAGGACCGCCTGCCGTGCTCGCCCGGCTCCGGCAACTGCTGGAGCGGGGCTGAACGAGAGCCCTACCCCGCCGATAGCAGACACTCTCAGCCGCCTCCCCTGGTTGAAGACCCGCCCGAGATGAGCGAAGGATGGGCACCATGCCCAAGCCCCGTTCGACAGACATCGCCGCGCGAGCCGACAAGCAGCAGGCTCCGTTCCCCAAGGGAGAGGCCCTGGCGGGCACCCGGTCCACCGTGCCCGCCGGGAAGAAGTCCGCCGCGAAGGCGGGCAAGGTCCCGGACGTGGCTTCCGTCGCGCAGGTGCTGGCGGATGTCCACGTCACCACGCAGGGCACCGTGGTGGTGCTGGCGGCGACGCCGCACCCGAACTCCGACTACGGCTATGTCGCCGGGGACGACCTCTGGGACTTCGATAACGGGGTGAAGTGGAACCAGCCCTGGACCGACCGGGTCTGGCTGGAGCAGGTGACGGTGGACGTGGACGAGGACGAGGTCGACAACGTCACCTACGACGTGGACTTCAACCGCTTGCTCACCTCCGACGGCAAGGGCTGGACGCGCACCAAGCTGCCCAAGGCGCTTCCCTACGGCTACGTGGCCTCCACCCTCCGGGACCTGGGCGCGCCCTGGGGCCTCACGGGCTTTGGTGTCTCCGTGCTCGCGTTCGAAGGCGGGGGCAAGCGCTGGAAGCTCCGGGAGGTCACGGGGGCCGTCGCGCTCGACCTGGTGGATGGTGTCATCCACGAAGGGACCCTCTTCGGTCTGTGCTCGGCGAATGGGCTGGGGAGGCTCACCCGCGAGGGCAAGGACCTGAGCTTCGAGCAGGTGGGCGAGGAGCAGAACGGGCTCCGCGGGCTGTTGTCCCACGCGGGCACGCTCTACGCGTATGGCAACGACGGTCTGTTCGCGCTCGAGGACAAGGCCCTCGTCGCGCGGCACGCCACCCGCTTCCCCGTGACGGGCGCGTGCGCGGGGCCCGAAGGCAGCATCTACTTCCATACCGACGCGCAGGCGTTCCACCTCCCCGCCAGGGGCAAGGCGCGGAAGCTCGCCCTCCCCAAGGGGCCCGTGCAATCGCTGGCCTTCTTCAAGGACCACCTGTTCGTCAGCCAGGACGACCGCGTCCTCCGCCTGGACGACGGCCAGGGCACGCCGCTCAAGGTCCCCACACCGGCGCCGGGTTACCCGCGCCTCAAGATCGCCGGTGGCAGGCTCTGGACGGTGTTCCCACACCACCTGGCCTTCACCACCAACGGCAAGTCCTTCCACACACTTCCGTTCCGCTGAAACTGAAGACGGGACAGGGGCTCAGCGGCGGGTGATGCGCATCGCCCATGTGGCAAAGAAAAACCCAGCAACCCTTTAAAGATTGCTGGGCTTCTCGGGATGGAGGCGGCGGGAATCGAACCCGCCGCAAGGCGGAAGCAAAACCCAAGCAGGTCGCGCTGTTACCGGCTAACGCCTTGAACTCACACCGGATCGTACCCCCGCTCCGCCCCGTCTCATCGCTGGTCAGATGCACCTTTCACGGCGCACGCACACTGGGGGCACATGCAGCCCAACAGGGTCAATCCGCTTACGGGCGCGAGCGGCCTGAGTTCCTTGGTCTCCCATGGCTCACGAGAGGTCCGTGGAAGGCGGAAGGTCACGGCGAGCCGCGCCCGCCGATCTCCGGGAAGCGCTCGTAAGCCCGCTTGAGCGCGTCCAAGTGGGCGGGGTTGTCGAGGTCAAGCGGCGCATCGGTAAGCTGCACTACCCACCCGCCCGACTCCGTGCGACGCGCTCGTGAGAGCAACTCGGCGTCGCGGGCCGGATCCGGGAATCCGATGGCCTTCGCAGCAGCGGCCGACCAGTAGTTGAGCCACCCGAGACGATGCGGAATCTCCGGTGAGCGGATCTTCTCTGGAAGCTTGAGCGCTGGCAGTCCCCGGGGAGGGCGCGGAGGCCCTTCCAACGTGGGACTCGTTTGCTCTGCGATCGCCACACCCGCGTCGAACGGCGTCGCGTGCCCCCAGAACGCGAGAGCGAATTCCCCTATGGCTGCCAGCACATC
This sequence comes from Hyalangium ruber, assembly GCF_034259325.1. Taxonomy (NCBI): domain Bacteria; kingdom Pseudomonadati; phylum Myxococcota; class Myxococcia; order Myxococcales; family Archangiaceae; genus Hyalangium; species Hyalangium rubrum. The sequence continues at coordinate 140,639 of NZ_JAXIVS010000020.1, forward strand.
CGCTGCCGCCGCGATACTCGCCGTGTCGAGTGGCAGGCTCGCATGAACCTCGAAGTGCGGCACACCGTCTGCTGCAAGACCAAGAGGGTTCTCCGACCCGCCAAGAGTCACCAAGCGATCGTCGTCATCGTTGCAGAGAAAGAAAAAACCGCCGTTTGTCTTGTCTGTTGCTAGCCCCTGATCGCGGTTGGGCAATGGGATGAGGTCTTCCTTTTCAGAAGTTGTCCACGCCAGCCGCAGCTCAGGAAGCGCACGCTCCATTCCTTGAGCGATGGCAAGAGGGCGTTTCTCGTCGCCCACGAGCGTCGGCGCATAGACACTGATAGCAATTTCGTTGCGCACAAGCACCACGTTAGCACCAATCCATGACAACGACCGTGAGGTTCGGTTCCAAGCTCTGTAGTAGCGCTTTGTGCTCTGCGCTCATGACGCCAACGACGAAGTTATAGCCACATTCCTTGGCGAGTTTGGCTTCTTCTCTGATCTGCGGCAATTTCACTTCGACAAGGAATTTCCGGGAGCGGGGCGATTGGTGGCCAAGGTTGTAGGTCTTAACCTCCCACAGCGTGCGCGTAGCGAGCACCAGCGCATCGAAGCTCTTAACTGTGCTCTTGCCTCTAATAAGCACATTCAGACCGGGGAAGTCGTTGCCTGGAACCTTGTTGGCACACTCGTTATGCGGCTCGTTTCCTCCACGAGGAGGTCCTGGGATAGGCCTGCACTCAGAGCGCTCCGAGGGATCGGAGGATACGGGTGGGAGCCAGTCCCTGCCCAACCCTTCCGGCTTGGGCTCTCTGTTCGCCACGGGTTCCTGCTCACTGGATGGTTGTGGCTGAGCCTTGGGCTTTGCACGCTCACGGGATGCGTTCCGTTCATAAGCATTGATCCCCTCTTGGATAACAACCGCCACCACTATGGTGCCAATTACAATTACTGCTCCAGTGACGACGACTGGCGACGCAAACAGGCACAGCCCGACGCCCCCCAGAGTCGCGGCAGCCGCAGGCGCAGAAGCTACTGCGCATCTCCCCGTGACATCCTGAAACCTGACTCTGTCGTGATCGAGCGCGCTAAAGCACCTCTCCGCCAGGACAGGCCATTCGTTGGAGGCTTCTCGCAGCACGCAATGCCCACCATCTGTCCAGGGGTACTGCGCCGCCCGCTGAAGGTTGGCGAATCTCAGATTCGGGTCCTCCCGCTCCGCAGGGCTCGGATTCGTCGTTGCGCAAGCCGAGAGAGCGATCAGGAGCGCGATGCATGTGCGGTGAAGCATGATGCTGACCTTATGGAAAGGGTGCTGTCGGCCACGCTCGACAGCGAGTGCGCGCGGAGCGCTCACGATTTTCGCAGCCCCCGCCTTGGACCACCAGAGTCAGCGGTACACCTTGCCGCCCCATAGGAACGCGCCCCCGACGAGAGGCGCACACTGTAGGCCGCGACGTGCCCCGTCGGCAGCAGGTACGCGACGAGCAGCTCGTTTTCCCGCCCGCCCGGGCGCCCCTTCATCCAGTCGGGCTCCAGCGAGCGGCCCCGCGCCGACCGCAATCGCCCGGCAGTTCCCCTCGCGACCGCCCACCACCCGTCATCACGCCGTGAAAGTGTGGAGGCGGCGGGAATCGAACCCGCAACAAGGCGGAAGCAAAACCCCACGCAGGTCGCGCTGTTACCGGCTAACGCCTTGATCTCTCAGTGGATCGTTCCTCCGCTCCGTCCCGTCTCGTCCCGTCTCGTCCCGTTCTCATCCCCGCTGGAGGGGTAGAGTCGACGGGAGGCGCGGTGCCGCTCGGGTTCGTCGGCGCCTACTGCGAAGGTCCGCTCTCGCTCGCCTTCTCGCCGAGTCTCACCCACGGCCCGTTTCCTCCACGCCGCTCATCGAACCGGACGTGCAGATTTCCTGCATCCGGCTCTCGGACAGGTCTCACGCGACGCGTGTCGGCGCGGAGATGCTCGCGGCTCTTTCTGCGCGCACCTCCTGGCTCCGCCTTGGCCTTCGCGTCCAGCTTCCCTCGGAGATCTTCGAGCTTTGTAAGGGTTGTAGGCTCACGCCAATCTCCCGCTGCGTTCTCTCCTTGCGAAGCATCCTGAACCAGGGCTCCTTCCCTCCACGGTCGTTACCCGCTTCCTCGGTACTACGAGCCCCTCCGACTCCTGGTCCTCGCTACACTCCTTGGGTGTGTTCGGGTTGCCATCCCGCTGGACCAGGTCTCCCGTGTTGCGCACCTCACCGTGTGCTCACATGCCGCGCCCCACTACCCCGGTGGAACATCCAGCGATGCTTCGTCGACCTTCTCGCTGGACACATGGCCTTCCCTGTATGTGCGCCAGGTCGGCTCCCACGACTGCCCTTTCGGGGCCTGCTCGGGCTTCACTCACGTTGCGGCCTGCGAACTCGCTCGACCTCCTTTCGAGGCCTTCTGTCTCTGGGCTTCGAGTCCGAGGGTCACCCCTCATCCCCGCCAGATAGCTACCGAGGGGGTCGACTTCCTCCTCGGGCGGGACTTCCACCCGCGGGTCAGATGCACCTTTCACGGCGCACGCACACTGGGGGCACATGCAGTGCCCTTCCCGCGTAACCGCCTGCGCGTCCAGGTGAACCCGTAGGCCCGTGGAACCGGGTAGGCGTCAAGGTTCGCCTGCGGGACTCGTGGCGCGCTCCCCGCGTCCAGGCGGGCCTGCTGGGCGCGTGGGCTGCGCGAGCGTCGGACAGGGGAAGTTAGGCCGGTGGAGTGCTCCCGCGCCTAGGGTGGGTCTGCTCATAGGCCGGTAGTGCATGCGTCAGACAGGGGAAGTTGGGCGCACTCCACGCGGTCCGGCTTGCAAGGGCACGAGGAGTGTGCCGCGTGGCCGACGCTGGCACGTGCTCTCTTGGTTCTGCTGGTTCCTGCTGAGGGAGCGGCAAACACCACGTCTTGTACCCCCAGCACCTGTGTCCGACTGAGGGCTGCGCCGCGCTTGACACCGAACCCCGAGCGTGCATCTGCCGCAGTGTATGCACCAGTAGAACAGACGTGGGGATACCAATTCGTGCGACCTGTCAGGTCGCACGCTCATTTCAGACCGCATAGGAAATGAAGACCTGTATGCAAAAAACGCAAGAAACTGCCGTAGAGCGCATTGCGCAGACTGCGTTCTGCGACTGACGACGTAGCAGGTTGGGTATCGCGAAGCCTCCACCGTTGATTGCTTTCGGCGGGGGGAACCTCTAAAAACAGAAATCGAAATGGGCAACGGAGGAGCGAAGCCCAGGAAAGGAACAAGAAGGGACGGCCGTGTAGGGGCTGCCTCGATTTGGCTAATCTCTTTGACGGGCACTGCCCGAAAAACATCAAGCCGGCCCACGGGAAATGGGTTCCCGTGGACCGGCCTGAACGACGGGTTGGTACGCACTGTCCGCCGTACTCGTGGGCGACGAGTTAGGACACTGTTGCGTATCGCGCCTCCCGCCGTCAACCCGTTTGGGCCTGTCTGCCCCGCCGGAGAGGGTGCCTCCGTGCGTTGTTGTTTCTTAATGGCCCCTTCTGGGCTGTGTACGCACACAGGAGACCCACAACAGTGGACGACGACCATAAGAGTAGAAGGCTTCATGAGTGGTTCCGCAGCATCTGTGCGCTGCTGAGCCTAGCTGTAAACGTGTATCGGCTGGTAAAGGACCTGCACTTCTAGTTCCTTCCACCGGCACGACGATGTGAGGAGAGAGCCCGGCCGCCGCCGCATAGGGTGGCCGGGCTTCTCTTTCTGGAGAACAAGCACCCCGCGTAGGCTCGGTGTGGGGACCGGCACGATACCTTTCGCCACATGCCTCTGACCGACCTGACCTCGCGGGATGCAGTCCCCTCAAGCGGGGGCAGAGCCGGAGTCGGAAGCGGCGAGCCCGCCGCCTGAGACAGCGGCGGGAGCGGAACCGAAGAAGGAGCGGACGCCGCGACGGTCGGACAGGGAGGGCGCGCTGTAGAGCCCTTGCACCTCCAGGCTCGTCTCCTGGGCCCGTGGAACCCTCGCTCGTAGGCAAGGGGGAAGTTGGGCTCAGCAGAAGTCCAACGCGGGCGCGCACGTCACCGGCCCAGCATGCCCGCCTCGACGCGGGCATGCTCGGGGGCTCCTCCCTTCCGGTCCTCACCAACACTAAGCGTCTTTCTGTTCTGCCCATGCCCGCCTGTTCGGCTTATGCTCTGTGGCACGACGTCCAGCAACCTAGCGGGGTAGCCTCATGCCGGTTTCAAGCATCTGCTTCTTCAACAACAAGGGAGGGGTCGGGAAGACCACTCTGGCCTGCAATGTGGCATCCTACATTGCTCAACAAAAAAACAGGAAAGTGTTGGTTGTAGACGCCGACCCACAGTGCAATGCCACGCAACTTGTTCTTCCCGAAGGAATCACAGTGCCCCTGTACAGCCAAGGCATTGCTGGGATCAACAGCCTGCGAGACGTTCTTAGCCCAATCAGCGCAGGCGATGCTTCACTGGTGCCGCCATTTGTGCCCGCGCCCCCTGAAACTAACCGATTCGGGATATCCATTTTGCCAGGGCATCCCTCTGTCGCTCTACTTGAAGACAAGCTAAGCCAGAGTTGGACCGAATTTGTGGGCGGCGGACTAGGAGGAGCGCGCGTCAGCAACTGGAATACGCAGTTCCTGCAACATGTGTCGTCGCAGTACGATATCATCATCTACGACGTAGGCCCAAGCCTTGGGGCACTAAACCGGTCGGTGCTAATTGGAGTGGATTTCTTTGTTGCCCCTATGGGGTGCGACATCTTTAGCCTGATAGGCATCGACAACATCGCAAACTGGATCGAACGCTGGCACAGGCAGTACGACCAATCATACTCAATGACGCTCGAAAACGAGAAGGAAAACCTGCTCAAGTATCAGGTAAAGACATCTTCGGCAAAAATGAGCCGGTTTCTTGGGTATACTGTCCAGCAGTACATCACGAAGACCATACGTGCTGAGCGCCGCCCCACAGCCGCATACGAAGCGATCATGCAGGAAATTCCGAAGCGGATCGAGAACAAACTGGGAAGCGTGACTGCAAAGCCACTCTCCAGCGAGAGGCTGCGACTCGGCGACGTCCCGCACATGTTCAGCTTGGTGCCTCTCGCTCAGACGGCGCATGCACCGATTTATGGCCTGACACGGAACGATGGCCTCTCGGGCGGCCAATTCAGTCAACACGAGGAGTACAAGACCTTCATCGCGCAACTCTCCGATTCACTCCTGCACAACCTGACCGACGCCCAAGGAGTTTCCGCTTGATTTCCTGGCCCATCGATCTCGTCGAGGACATAGCACGCCGCCGAACGGTTCTGTTCTTGGGAGCAGGAGTGTCAAAGAATTCCGTCAATGACAAGGGAGAGCGTCCGAAGGACTGGAAAGAGTTTCTACTACACCTCGCGGCACAGTTGCCAGCAGGCCCGCAGCAAGATGCAGTCAACTTGGCGATCTCCGAATCAGACCTGCTGACGGCATGCGACCTCGCGAAGCGCTACTTGAGGTCCGATGTATTCAAGAAAGTCGTTCTCGCAGAGTATTCAGACAAGCGATTTCAGCCGGCCCAAATACACGATGATATCGTCGCCCTCGACTCTCGATTTGTGGTAACCACAAACTTCGACAAGCTCTACGAGAATCGAGCTAACCAGATCCAGCAGAACACCGTTATCGTAAAAAACTACTACGATACGGACGTTGCCGATGTCTTGAGACGGGACCAGCGCGTCGTACTGAAGGTTCACGGAAGCATCGATTCCGTCGATCGTACGGTCTTCACAAGAAGCTCATACGCTCAGGCGCGAAACGCACATGGTGGCTTCTATCGGATGCTTGGCGCGCTCTTCCTCACGCACACCTTCATCTTTCTCGGAGCGTCGATGCGCGACCCAGACATTCAGCTCGTGCTTGAGGACCACGCCTACAAGTTCCCTGGAAGCAGGCCACACTACGTCGTCATGCCATCAGGATCTGTTTCTCAAGGAGTGCTCGAGATTATGGAGGAGAGCATGAACCTTCGACCAATTCTCTACGATCCCACTGGGCATCATGCAGAATTGGCGGCATCCCTTAAGGCACTCCTCGCCCCAGTTGAAGACGAACGGGAGCGACTAACGAAGACATTGGACTGGTGAGGCCGCCTCTGTGAGTTCTGCGTCGGCTAGAAAAGTTGAGAAGGCGCCTCGGCGATGGGGAGCGTCGGCAACTGGAGTTGAAAGCCGACTGCATCAACTTTCGCCATACATAGGTAAGCTGAAAAGCACCATTGCGGCGGATCTCATCGAGAGGTATTCGCTGCCCGGTGAACTGGTAGTCGATCCATTTTGTGGATCAGGAACAGTTCCACTAGAGTGCGTCGTCCGAGGTCGGAGGGTGATTGCATCAGACTCCAGTGATTACGCTGTGCTGCTTACGAAGGCGAAACTCTCCGCCCCTCCATCAGTTTCGGAGGCAATTCGTTTGATGGAGGCGCGGCTCGAAGCCTCAAAGATGAAGACCGTTGACCTTCGAAGCGTTCCTGCTTGGGTACGCCAGTTCTTTCATCCTCGAACGTTGAAAGAAGCGATCTCGTTCGCCAATACCTGCATCCACGAGAAGGACTGTTTTCTTCTCGCCTGCCTGCTGGGGATCTTGCATCACCAACGCCCTGGTTTCTTGTCGTACCCAAGCAGCCATCTTGTCCCTTATCTGCGCAATGAACTCTTTCCTCGCGCCAAGTTTCCTGACCTCTACGGATATCGTGACCTTCGATCACGACTAATAAAGAAGATGTCCCGCGCGCTCGCAATGCAAATGGCCAACCGAACGTTGGTCGTCGGCGAATCTACCGTGCTGCATCACCCAGTGGAACACCTGTCGCTTCAGCGGCAGGTGGACACAATCATTACCAGTCCACCATATATGAATGCGCTGGACTATCGGCGCGACAATCGGCTGCGCCTTTGGTTTCTTGATAGAAACATTACCGACTACGCGCCTGAACCAACCGATCGCAAGTCTGCGTTCGACGAAACGATCTCTGGATTTGCGCGAAACGTGGTGTCCTTTCTTCGGCCTGGAGGCGCATGTGTTATGGTTATAGGCGACACGATAAGCCGAAAACGAATCAAGACTCACCCAGCCGAACGCGCAATTGAAATACTGACAGGATTCGACCGAAAGCTCTCCGTTGAACGGGTCATTGAAGATCGAATTCCCGATGTTCGCCGTTCGCGCCGCGGTGCTCAAGCAATGAAAAAGGAACTCGTTGTTGTTCTTAGAAAGAAAGTAAAAACTGGTCGGAAAGAAAGTAAAAACTGGTCGCCAAACACTTCAACGTCACGCTAAGGATGGCTGGTAATCGGCGCTGCCGGATCTCGATGTGTCGCGGCAGAGGGGACGGCTTGTGGTTTCGCGCCGTGGGACGCCGGGAGCGTGCAGCGGCGGGAGTATTCGCGGGGGTCTTGGCATATGGAACCTGCGGGCGTTGTCCTGATTGTCCTGTCGGACGGGTTGCGGCCTCAACGCCCAGCGCTGGATAGCTATGGTCAGAGAGGAGGATGGGCGCACAGGGGGTGTCTGCCTTCCAGCTCGGAGACAAACCGATCCCATCCTCGGCATGGCGCCGAATCAGGAACTGCGAGGAGCGTGAGCGAGGAGAGCGGCGGGTGGCTAGTCTAGCCCGGATCGATCACAGGTACAGGAGACACCGCGTAGCGACCGGCCGATAACTGGAGAGTTCTCAAGGCTTTCCACCCATCGGAAGGAGCTACGCGGTGAAAACAGAGTGTCCCCCGGAGCAGCTCGAGTTCGACAACGTCGGAAGGAGGAAGTTGGTGGCGGCGTTCGACGGGGAGCACATCTCGTCGGATGGAGGGCTGGCGCTGCTGCACCGAAGGGACCAGCGGTTCGGGCTGCTGCGGAAGTTCGCCGAGTGCTTCAAGGACTTGAGAAAGCCGGAGTTGATTGAGCACACGGTGGAAGAGCTCGTCCGTCAGCGCGTGTTCGGCATCGCGTGCGGTTACGAGGACGTGGTGGACCACGAGACGCTGCGAAACGACCCGCTGCTTGCGGCAGTGGTCGGCAAGTCGGAGCCCCAGAGGCAGCCACTGGCCAGCCCGAGCACACTCAACCGCCTGGAACTGACGCCCGCAGACGCGACGGCGCAGGCCCGCTACCGGAAGGTGGTTTACGACAGCCAAGCCATCGAGAACTTCTTCGTCGACGCGTTCCTGGATGCGCACCCTGTGCCGCTGCGCGAAGTGGTGCTGGACCTGGACGCGACCGACGACCCGATTCACGGTACGCAGGAAGGCCGCTTCTTCCACGGCTACTACGGCAACTCCTGCTACCTGCCGCTCTACCTCTTCGCCGGCAACTTCCTGCTGTGCGCCAGGCTGCGCACCCAGGCCTGATTCATAGTCAGGGCTTGCGGAGACCAGAAGGTGAGCGAGGTCGGGCACTTGTGCTGGAGGAGGCCTGTCCTGGTTCTCACCGCCCGATGCTGTGCCGGATCCTGATCGCGCCCCTTGGGTGTCGTGGGAGGTAGGCGAGGCGATATCCTACCTGTCCGGTTCCCTGTAGGAAACAGGTGAGCTACAGCGCCCCGGGAAGAAGGCGGAGGGATGGAGCAGGCGAGCCCCATCCCCCCAAGTGGCTTCCGCTGGAAGAAGGCGCAGGAGCCGGGAGCAGTGGAGCATGAGTGAAGTGCCAGGACAACGGCGGCGCGCGCTGCGCTGGGCCGAGTTGGAGTGGAGCCAGCAGTTGGTGGACCCGAGGCAGGCGCGAGGCAAGAGGTACGAGCACCACGGGCTGCTGATGCTGCTGGTGGCGGCGTTCGCCTGTGGGCTGAAGA